>JAKJEU010000133.1 GCA_022705265.1 Pseudomonadota bacterium
CTCTACCAATACCGCCAGCAGCACCAGTAAGAAGGACTGTTTTACCTTCAAGATTTAACATAATTCATTTTCTCCTTAATTATTTTTAATAAAGTTTTCGATATCAGCAATAGTTCCAATCGAACCAAGTTTTAATTCAGAACTAATTCTTTTATTAATTCCAGTTAAAACCTTACCAGAGCCAAGTTCATATACAGTTTCAACACCGTTGTCACACATATATTTTACACTTTCTCTCCATCTTACTTGACCGATTAATTGCTTAACAAGTAATTCTTTAATCTCGTTTACATCTTTTACTGCTTCGGCTTTAACATTAGGGATAATAGCACAAGCAGGAGATTTTAATTCAACTGATTTTAAGAATTCAGCCATCTCGTCAGCAGCCTTTGCCATTAAAGGACTGTGAGATGGTACGGAAACAGCCAATTTAACGCTTCTTTTAGCGCCTTTTAAACCCGCTAATTCAATCGCTTTATCAATTGCGTTAACAGAACCACTGATAACAACTTGACCTTCGCAATTATCATTAGCAATAACACAAACTTCGCCAGCTTCTTTTACAACTTCGGCCAAATCATTGTATTTCAAACCAAGCACAGCAGCCATAGCACCAATCCCTTCTGGAACAGCACGGCTCATTGCAAGTCCACGGAATCTTAATAATTTTGCCCCGTCTTTTACACTTAAAGCATTAGAAGCACATAATGCAGAATACTCACCCAAAGAATGACCTGCTAAAAATTTTGCTTTTTGATTAATGTCATATCCAAATTCCTTTTTCAAAACATTAACAACAGCTTGGCTCACAGTCATCAAAGCAGGTTGAGTATTTTCAGTTTTATTTAAAACTTCTGCTTCACCTTCGAAAATCATTTTCGCAAAATTAATATCCAAAGCATCACTTACTTCGTCAAAAATGTCTTTTGCACTTTTAAAATTGTCATATAAATCCTTACCCATTCCGATTGCTTGCGAACCTTGACCTGGGAAAACGAATGCTAATGTCATTTTTTCACCTTATTTTGTTAAAATTTATACCTTAATAGCGGTAGTTTAGAAAAATTTAATAAAAAAAGCAAAAGCTTTTATTTAAAATCAATATAATTTATCTTATAATCAAGTAAATTTGATTATTAAATTTAAGGTTAAGCATGGTTTTTGATAACAAAGCATTAGGAAGTCATTATATTGTTAAAGAAAGACCTCCTTATAAGAAAAATTTTGATGACAAAGATGTTTGTATTATTGCAAATATAAGAATTGATGAAGACAATTCAAGACAACTTTATACTCCCGACTTTGTTGTACAAGAAACTTATTTAAAAGACGAAAAATCCTTAAAGCTTGTCGATGATGTCAAGGAAAACAAAGAATTTAACTCGATTGATTTTCGTGATTTTGACCTTGGTGGTGCAAAACTTAACAATGCTAAGATGGAATTTTCCACCTTTGACAACGGCAACCTTATGGGAGTTAAACTTAAAGGTGCAAAGTTAAAAGGTGCTTCCTTTGTTGGGGCGGATTTAAGAGGAGCTGATTTAAGTGGTGCTGACCTTGAAGGAGCGGATTTAAGATTTTGTAACCTTGAAGGTGCAAAACTTGACGGTGCAAAATTATCAGGAGCCTTATTAGAAGGTGCTTTCTTAAACGCTGCAAAACTTGCAAATATCACCATTGATAAGAAAACCTTAGGTGACCTTGAAGCTTTACTTAAAATGCTTGATGATTTAAAAGCTGGAAAGTTAAGTATCAAAGATATTCCAAAAGAATGGTTAAGCTATATCGACCTTTCAAAACTTGATTTATCGGGCATGGATTTAACCGGAATGGATTTAAGATGGCTTAATACTGTTGGAGTTGATTTAAGCTCTGCTAACCTTACTCCTGACCAAATTGATGGTTCTTATATGTTTAAATCTGGTGCTAATCACGAAACGATTGTAAAAGTTGCAAGAGGTAATACGGCTGGGCTTGATTTGACTTCCGCTAATTTGATAAAAGAAAAATTCGAAGATGAAAAACGAAAAAAAGATCTCAGAAGAATGATAAGGCACGCCGCAAGAGAAGAAGCGTTGGAAGTCATTAAAGAACAAAAAAACATGGATAAAAAGAAAAATTCTTATGTATATAAAAAACCACCTGTAAAAAGAATACTTACTTTAAAGGAGTATCCTGGAATTGATTTGGAAGAAAGAATTCTTACCATGGAAAATAATCAACTTAAAAATCCAACCAGTGAATATGATATCCCTTTGAATTTAAGAAATTTAGACCTTGAAAAAATAATCAACGAAGACCTTATGTCCGAGCTTCGTTCTCGAACCAAACACGAAGAAAATGATGAGCTTGAAAAAGAAAATGAAAAAGACCCAAAAAATAAGATTAAAAAAGCTTCGTTAAATAAAGAAGATGATAAAAAAGACGATGATGATGATGATAAAGCCGAAGTAACTCCAACAAAAGCAGAAGGCTTGGAAATCGAAGATGAAGAGGCGTTTAAAGAAAGAAGCGACATAACAAACCTTATTTCAAAAAGTTCTCGAAGCAAAATGCGTGTAAGAATGGGTAAATCAAGATCCAGAAGCAAATAAAAAATATGGGCGAGTTAATTAAAAACCCGCCCATAAAAATATAAACTAATTTAAAAATACTAATCTAAAATCATATATGATGGATATGTTGTGTAAGGAGCTCTGACAAGTCTTGCATCTCTTAATTTTAAAACTTCTTTCAAAGCAACAGTTTCACCTGGATAATTAAAAGCGTTAAGTTCATCAAATCCAATCACAGCACCCTTTGGCATATATGGAAGAATTTCTTTTAATACATTTTTTGTTGGTTCGTATAAATCCATATCAAAATAAGCCATAGAAATCAAAGTTTCTGGGTGGTTTTTAAGATATTCTTTAATCGTAACAGAAGCATCACCTTTTACAAGTTCATGTTTTTTAATATGAGGTAATGGAGATAATTGTTCTTGCATATCGAGCACTTCATCAAGCATTTGTTCATAATTATCAGCAATTTTAAAATTACCTTTTACCGCCAATTCTCCATCTTCTTTTTTAACACTAGGAAAACCACTATAAGTATCAAAACCAATTATTTTTCTTGTGTGATTTGCTGGTTCGTACATTCCTCTGAAAGATGAAAATAAATTCAAATTTTGACCACAATAAACACCAAATTCCATGACAACCCCAGGAACCGTAAGAATATTCTTATACATTTCATGCATAAAAATAATTCTTGATAAAAGTTGTCTTGTCATAAATAAACCTATATTATCGGCAAAATCACCGTCTTTCATAGGAAATTCTCTTAACTTACTTACCAAAGAAGCCTTTATTTCTTTTTCACCTTTTGCCTTTAAAATATCGTTTTTAACATTTAAATAACCGTTATCCATAATTTTAATCCTTAAAAAAGTTAGTAATACCTTAGGTATTAAAGTATATTTAATATATATAGCAAAATCAAATATATTAAAGAAAACTTTAAACTATTTCTTTTCAACTTTTGGTAAATATCTTATCAAAAGAAGCGATGGAACAACCAAAAAAGCGTTGAAAACAAAGAAATCTATATAACCTATGTTATCTAAAACTATTCCTGTAAAGGCTGCTAAAAAGTCTCTTGAAACGGCTATTAACGAACTTAACAAAGCATATTGAGTTGCGGTATAAGAACGGTTACAAAGACTTGATAAATAAGCAATTAAAACAACATTTCCAATTGAGCCCACCAAGTTATCAAAAGATACAACCGCCATTAAAACTTCAACATTCGGAGAAGTAACACAAACATAAGCAAGATATGCAAAAGCAATAGAGGTAAAAGCCTCAACTATTCCCGTCCACAATAAACAAGGTATCATTTTTACTTTGCTTACGATTACTCCGCCTAAAAAACCACCTATTAAAGTTGCAAAAAGACCATATATTTTTACAACATAAGCAATTTGTTCCTTTGAAAAGCCTATGTCTTTATAAAAAGGATTGGCAAAAGTCGCAATCGTTGCATTGTTAAGTTTGTACAAAAGCAAAAAGATAACAATTACATACCAACCTTGCCTTGTAACAAAATCTTTTATCGGGTTTATTACAGAGTTTTCAACAAAATTTTTATCAATCTCACCAATTTCTTTCTTTTTTTCTTTTAAAACAAGATTAGTGATAATTCCAATCAAAATGAACAAAGCCATAATGATATAGGTAATATTCCAACCAAGATTTACAGACAATAAAATAGCCCCAGCACCTGATATAATTAATCCCAAACGATAACCAAAAACATAAGCCCCAGCACCTTGACCTTGCTTACTGTCTGGTAATATTTCAATTCTTAATGCGTCTATTATTATGTCTTGGGTAGCTGAAAAGAAAGCA
>JAKJEU010000134.1 GCA_022705265.1 Pseudomonadota bacterium
TTCGAGCCTCTAAGCAAGCCACGATTTGCCAAAGGGTTAATTAAATTGTTTTCAAAAGATTGATTTGCCAAAGCATTTCGTTTTGCGGTTTCGGCTTTAAAAACCTCGCTGTCGTAAGTTGGGTTGATTAATTGAGTCAGGTATTTGTTAATTCCATCTTGTGATGTTTCAACCAAGTTTTTTTGGAAATCTGTTGGTTTGAATGAATTGTAAAGCCCCGCTGTTCCGCTTCCGTAAAGTCCGCCAGTTTCTATTTGTGCACTTGGCAAGCTTGAAGATTTTTTCTTTCCTCCGCCCATTTTGTTTTCTCCTTATAAAATATGTGTGGGTTTTCTTTGTCCTCGACCATTTTTGCTTGTTTATTAAAAATCTTGCCATGGAGGTGAGGGGTCCAAGTAAAGACTTTGTCGTAACTTTGAAACAAAAGATTAAGCAATATTTCGTGGGCTTTTATCATGTCGAAATGGTGTTTTCGATAAGACGCCCCAGAATAAAAGGGAAGCTCAATGCCATTCACCATTTCGCATAAAACATAACAAATCCCAACCGTTTTTAAATCGTCGTTTATAACGGTAAAAAACCAATCGTTTTTGATTAAATCGTCAAATTCAAAAGGACAGTTAAGATATCGTTCGTTGTTTTTAAATATTGTTTGTGCTTCGTTTTTGTTAAAAAGTTTGTGAGACGAATTGCAAAGAAGCGTCATTTTGCCTTTTTTACTTTTATTTTCGAAAATTCAATTCGTTTTATCGCAAAAGTTTGTGGTGCTTCTTTGGTAAAAAACCTTAATTTAAGCTGGCGAAAAGGGGTGATGCCCGAAATTTTTGCAATTACATCATAAGAGCTTTCGTCAATCATTTCTTTGCCGCTTAAATCCAAATCGTCATCAACAAAATATCCATAAGAAATATCCGCATCTTCATCGGTAAAAAACATCGCATTTTCGCCGAATTTTTTGCTTATTCTTTTGATTTTGGTTTTTTCGATATTGTCATCAAACATAAGTTCCACATAAAAATCATTGTGAAAAGCAGCGTCAAGAGTAAGGTAAATGCTTCCTTTCATGATTTTTTTGCTGACATCACTGCCGATATTTAAAATGTTAAATTCATATATCGAAGGTTTGAAAATTCCGTCAAAAGTTTCTTTGATATATTCTTTTAAGATCTTGTTTTTTCTTATCGAAATGACTTCGTTGTTAAAAATAATCGCATGATTGAAATCGTCTCCGTTTCTTTTTAACCATTCGCCTTTAAGATAATCGAGGATTAAAAGATGGCATTTACCGTCTTTGGTTGGAATTTTAAACCAAATTTCGTTTTTATCCTTAAAAATCAAAGGGATAATGGCAAGTTCGTTTATTCTTTGCTCGTCAAGTTCGTTAAAAAATATTTGCACCTCGTCAGCAAAACCGTTCGAAGGCCTTATTTGCCCGTTATCGTAAAGGTAATATGAAAACAAATTTCTTGCCAAATGGTCGTAATAAAAAAGTTTGTTGTCAATCCTTACCACCGAATTAAACGAAGAACAACCTCCGCCCGTTGCACCACTTTTTTTGAAATTAACGGCATCTGCTGGGTTGCCTAAATAGGACACAGAATAATCAGAGGTAAAGGCAATCAGCGAATTGTTAAAATAAATTATCGCCTTTATGTCGCGGTCAAGCTCTTGATAAGCACTGTCGGTAAGGTTTCCACTCAAATCTGACCAATTGAAAATATCGCCTTGTTTCGACCAATGAACACGGTTTTTTGAGGTTAAAACAAGCCTTCCATCATAACTTTCTAATCCCAAACCTCGGATTTGTCTTCCTTCGTAATCGGTGGCGTTTATTACGGTGCATTTTGGATTTGCTTCAATCCGAACCGCAATCGGTGTGTCAATTCCGTTCGTGAAGAAAAAATAATCGTAAAAGCCTTGTGCCACGGTTATTCCGTTTGCTACATCGGATTTTGAGAGGCTTTCATATAAAATTTCAAAATTGTAAGTAGAAGTATCAACATTATAAAGATATCCTTTAATATCATCAACGGCATAAGCGATAAGGTAAGTTTTACCATTTTGCACGCTTTGCCACATTTTTATTATTTTCTTGCCCGCAATTTCGGATAAGGACGCATTTCCAAGCATGGAATAAATTCCAACGGCATCACCTTTTTTGGAAAAGTTTAATTCGACATTTTCCATGTTAAAGGCGGACATCTCTCCATCAGAAATATTCGTGATTGGGTTTTTGGTTCTTATCCCTTTGAAACGGTCAAAGAAAATTGATAAAGTTTCGCTCATTTATAAAATTCTTTCGTTTAAATAATTATCAAAGTGTTGGTTTTAACCCCACTTAAATTGATAAGGTTTTGGTAAGCGTCGGTAAAAGCCTTGTCATAAGGGGCGTAATTTTCATCGCTTACATCGTTTAAAAGATAACAAACCGATTTCGCCGTTAAGCAATTAAGGTATAAAGGTTCAATTTCAGGGGGAAGATTTAATTTGTCGTCTTTTAACTCAAAGCTTTGTTTTAAAGATCCATCAAGTCCTTTTATCGACATAAAAGTTTCAAATTTAACCCGCACATCATAAGAATTATCAGGAGTTTTATATAAAACGATTTTTCGGTTGTCGGTGGTGAAATCCAAATAAAAGCTTTGTGGTTTGCCAAGTCCAATTTCAAAAGCAAAATTGTCAGGGTCGTTGATAAGTTTAAGGTTCGCATTATCAAGTTTTATGTTTAAAATATTTCCTAAACAAGCCTCATAAGAGCTTTGCCCCGCAACGGTTTTAAAATCAAGATAGGAATTTTTAAACGGAAAATTATGCAAATTCCAAATGTAATTATGGGCTCGGTTAATTGCGTTAATAGTTGATTTTTCAACATCAACAAAAGAGGATATATTATTTTCAATCCCCGAATATGGTTCGTTTGCGACCATTTTTATAATTTCAAAAAAAGATTTCATGTTATTTTATCCTTTTAACCTAATGTTATTTTGTAATTTTTAAATACGACTTCTTTTGGATAATTTTTAAGGATTAAATTTTCGATTTTCGCATCAAACATATGGCGGAGTTGTCTCCATTCATAAGTGGAATTGGTGTTGGTTTCTTGGTTAAAAACTGTAAACAAAACCTCGTCGTTCAAAGGTTTTGGTTTAGTAGCGTTCATAATTTTGTCTTCGCTAAGTTTTGGGTTTTCAAATTTTGTTGGCATAATTTTTCTCCGTAAATATTAAATAAAAAGAAAGAGAGATGTGTGGTCTCTCTTCCTTATGTTTTAAGGCACAAATGACTTTTATATATGTAAGTTTATAGGCTTTAAGCAAGGCTCATAACACAACCAGCCAAAGCCTCAGGAATAACGGTTTTAGCACCATATACATAAAGCCCTCTGACCAAATCTTTGAAAGCGTCTTTGTCGCGTAAAGTTTCGATTTTCACGACTTGGCTTGCAAAAGTAATAGCATCGTTAATACCCGCCATAACATTGACTTTGCCTTCAACGGTTGGAAGGTTAGTCGATACCATAATATCAAGACCTGCGATTGAACCAATGGACCCAGTTCTTAAAACTTTGTCGCCTTTTTCGGTGGCTTGAATAAATTCAGGAGCTTGTAATAAAACGGCTTCAATGTCTGGGTTAATTACGACGAAAGGCAAACCTTCGCGAGTTTCTTCATCGTTTTTGCCGTAAATGTCGCTATCTCTGGATTGGATTGCACCTTTGTTTTTAAGCATTTTTGCAAGGTTTACAAATTGCAAATAAGCATTTCCCTTGGTCAACGAAACAGGAGCAAGCAAGTTAGAGGCAGGAATATCAGCAAATTTTCCCAAAATAAAGCTGTCTTTTACCAAATCAATCCCTTTTTTTGCTTCTTCCATAAATTTATGAGCCAAGTCATTATCCGCCTGAGCCTTTGTAATATCGTCGACTTTAAAAGCAAAATATTTTTGTTGGTCGATATGTAAGATTTTGCTTTCGCCATTAGGCTCTTCATAAGACAAAGCACCACTTGGATCATATGAATTAATTGCAATATTTGGGACTTCTTGGATTCTGACTGTATCACCGGCATTTTTGATTTCTCCTTCATATCTTGTGTTTACTATTCTCATTGCCACGCCTGATTTTGAAAGCTTTTTGTTCAAAATATCAGACCAAAATTCAGGTATAAATTCTGCTGCTTGTTTGTTCATTGTTTTTGCTAATTCGCTCATTTTATTTTCTCTCTTTCATGTTTTGTTGTTTGTTTTAAAGTTTACTTAATTAAGTTTCTTGGTAATTTTCCTTGTTTTTCAAGGCTCATTTGCAAAGCGATTTTCTGACCGTTTTTCAAATATTCTGTATCGGTCATCTT
>JAKJEU010000135.1 GCA_022705265.1 Pseudomonadota bacterium
ACGGCGAAGAACCTAAACTTGTTCTTTATGTATTTTTGGGCTTTACTGCAATAACTTCAATTATTTGCCAAATTGGTGATTTATTTGAATCATATATCAAAAGAAAACTTGAAATCAAAGATTCAAGCGACCTTATCCCAGGTCATGGTGGAGTTTTCGACAGATTTGACGGAATGATTTTCGCATCAGTATTCGTTGTTTTATCAATCCTTGTTTGGTTTGTTATAGCATGAAATCAATCAGCATAATTGGTTCTACTGGTTCTGTTGGCAAAAACACGGTTGAGGTAGTTAATTTCGACAAGTCCGAATTCGAAGTAATTGCCTTAACCGCTGGTAAAAATGTTAACGAACTTGTTAATCAAGCAAATCTTTTAAACCCTAAAATCGTTGCGATACAAGATGAAAGTAAATACAACGAATTAAAAGAAGCTTTAAATAACAAAAACATAGAAATATTATGCGGTGATGAAGGTGTGGTTGAGGCAGCTTCGGTTAAATCTGATATATCTTTACTTTCCATCGTTGGGGAAGCTGGGCTTAAACCTGCTTTGGCTTCGGTTAAAAATGGCGGAATTATTGCTTTGGCGAACAAAGAAACTTTGGTTTGTGCTGGCGATTTATTTTTAAACGAAGTAAAAAAATATAATGCTACTTTAATTCCTGTGGATTCCGAACACAGCGCTATATTCCAATCACTTGACCCTAAATTACATGATAAAATTGATAAAATAATTTTAACCGCATCAGGTGGCCCGTTTAGAGAGACTTCGTTACAAGATTTAGAAAAAGTAACCATAAAAGATGCTTTAAAACACCCTAATTGGTCAATGGGTGCAAAAATTTCAATCGACAGCGCAACCATGATGAACAAAGCTTTGGAAGTAATCGAGGCATATCATCTTTTTCGAGTTCCTTTTGAAAAAATCGAAGTGGTAATCCACCCTCAATCAATACTTCACAGCGGAGTTTCATATGTGGACGGAGCATTAATTGCCGAACTTGGCGTTCCGGATATGAAATGCCCTATTGCTTATGCCTTACATTATCCTTTAAGGAATAAGGCTCCCGTTAAACCTTTGGATTTAACTTCTTTATCCGCACTTACCTTTTACAAGCCTGATAAAGAAAAATTCAAAAGTTTAGCTTTGGTCGAAGAAGTTTTAAAAATCGGCAAATCAGCCCCTTGCGTTATGAATGCAGCAAATGAAATTGCGGTTGATGCCTTTTTAAAAGAAAAGATAAGTTTTTTAAGTATTTTTGATATAGTAAAAAAGACACTTGAATCTGTTCCGCTTTACGACATAAAATGCTTAGATGATGTTTTTAATTCAGACTTTGAAGCTCGTAAAAAAGCTTTGGAATTTATTTAAACTTTAACAAAGAAAAGAAAGAGTAAATGAGTTATTTTTTAGGTTTTTTAATTGTTATTTCAATTATCGTAATTGTTCACGAATTTGGTCATTTTGCAACCGCCCGCCTTCTTAAAATCAAGGTGGACGAATTTTCCTTTGGTTTTGGTAAAGAACTTTATTCTTACCAAAAAGGTGAAGGTACTAAATTCAAATTTTGTGCTATTCCTCTTGGCGGATATGTCAAAATGGCGGGCGATAATGATGCTTCTTCTTTGAAAAAAGACGAAAAATTAAAAGAAATGACCGAAGAAGAAAAGAAAGTTTGTTTTCATTTCCAACCTTTGTGGAAAAAATTCTTGGTTATCTTTGCCGGACCTTTTATGAATTATTTCTTTGCGATTGTTTTGCTTGCTGGAATGTATTCTTTTTATGGTTTGATGAGCATTGAACCAAAAGTTGGCGATGTTATGGCTGATTCCCCAGCCTTAGAAGCAGGTTTTCAAAAAGGCGATGTTATAACAAAAATTAACGATGAAAAAATTAACGATTTTTCAGAAGTAAAAAGAGTCATTATAAAATATGGATACAAAGCAATTAATGTCGTGGTTTTAAGAAATGGTAGCGAAGTTAATTTGTCTGTAACTCCTAAAAAAATTGGCGATGATTTGATTATCGGTATCTCTTCTGGGGCTGATAATAAAATTTCATATGAAAAAATCGGAGTTTTAAGAGCAATTAAAGAATCCGTTAATACTGCTGTTCAATTAAGTGTCGATACCGTTGTTTATTTAAAACAAGTAATTACTGGAAAACGCTCTGGCGAAGGTATGAGAGGGCCTCTTGGTATTGCTGAGGCTTCTGGACAAGCCTTTAACCAAGGTATAACAACCTTCCTTCTTTTTATTGTTCAAATTTCAATTGCTTTGGGATTATTTAATCTTTTCCCAATTCCCTTACTTGATGGTGGACACCTTGTTTTATATTGTATCCAAGGGTTAAGAGGTGGCAAAGAATTATCCGAAAAATCTGAAACTGTAATTGCTTATATCGGATTTTCTTTTTTAATGTTGATTCTTGCATATGCAATGTGGAATGATATAAGTCGCATATTTATGAGTATATTGGGAAAATGATGAAAAAATTTATAACCACAACTATTCTTTCTTGTCTTCTTTGCTTTAATGCCTTTGCTGATAACATCAAAAAAATATCAGTCGAAGGAAATATGAGGATTGAGGAAGCAACCGTAAAATCATACCTTAAAATATCAAGTGGTGATGAAATTTCACCTGAAAAACTTGATGCTTCGATAAAATCCTTGTTTGCGACTGGATTATTTTCTGATGTATCGATTGATATTAATGGCAATAACCTTGTTGTAAAGGTGGTTGAAAACCCTATTGTCAACCAAATCGCCTTTGAAGGTAATGACAGAACTCCTGACGAAGATATTTTATCCGAAATATTTTTAAAACCTCGTATGGTTTACACCAAAGCAAGAGTTAAAAAAGATACTCAACGAATTATCGAAATTTACAGAAGAAAAGGTAGATTTTCGGTCAGTGTTGAGCCTAATATCATCAAAAGAGAATACAACCGTGTGGACTTGATTTTCAAAATTAATGAAGGCGCTCAAACATATATAAGCACTATTAATTTCGTTGGAAATAACAAATTTTCAAGCAAAAAGTTAAAAGAAGAGCTTATGAGTAAAGAAGAAAGATGGTATAGATTTTTCTCTCAAACCACTACCTACGACCCTGACAGGGCCGATTATGACAAGGAATTGTTAAGAACTTTTTATCTTAACAAAGGTTATTATGATATTAACATTTCAACTGTTATTGCCGAACTTACAAAGAACGAAGAAAGCTTCTTTTTAACTTTTAAAATGAATGAAGGAATAAGATACAAATTCGGAAAAATTGAAATTATAAATCACATTCCTCATACCGAAGGTGATATGGGCCTTGTCAAAGAAATCGAAATCAAAGATGGGGATTGGTTTGATCAATCAAGACTTGATGACAATATCCAAAAAATCAACACAAAACTTGGCGAAATGGGATATGCTTTTGTTGATATTAACCCAATGTTTAACAAGGTTGGTGAAAACAAATTAAATATTAACTTGGTTATTAATGAAACTCAAAAAGTTTATATTAACAAAATTAACATTCATAATAATTCAAGAACTGTTGACAAAGTCATAAGACGCGAATTTAAGGTTGAAGAAGGCGATGCATTCAATGTTTTGAAAATTAAAAAATCCAGACAAAATGTTGAAAATCTTAACTTTTTCAGTAAGGTCGATTTACAAACCAAACCTTCACAAGAAGCAACTGATAAGGTTGATGTTGACTTAACCGTTGAAGAAAAGCCTACTGGTTCTATGACTTTCAGCGTTGGATATTCAACTGACAGCGGACCTTTAACTGAATTTGGTATTAATGAGTCAAATCTTCTTGGTAAAGCTTATTATGTTGGCGCAAAAGCATCTTTATCACAAAAGAAAACTAACTTTGATATATCTTTTGCTAACCCTTATATCTTTGATAAAGATTTATATTTTGGAACAAGTGTTTATTACACCATTGAAGATAGAAGTGATGAAAGCTCTTACGACCTTGAAACAAAAGGTTTCACAAACAAATTAGGATGGAAGTACACCGATCATTTAAGCCATTTTGTTACATATACTTTAAGACAAGAAACCTTTACAAATGTTAAAAATAATGCCTCTTATTATGTAAAAAACAGAAAAAAAGATTCTCTTCTTTCTATGCCTGGTCACACTTTAACCTATGATACAAGAGATTCAAAAGTAAATCCAACTTCTGGATATATGTTAAGTTATGGCAACGATTTTGCAGGATTAGTTGGCGATTATGATTTTGTAAGGACCGATCTTTCTGGTACTTATTACTACCCTGTTACTGATGACATTACTTTTGCATTGAATGGAAATTACGGCTATATTTGGGGTAACGGCGG
>JAKJEU010000136.1 GCA_022705265.1 Pseudomonadota bacterium
AAACTTTTAAACTTGAATGGTGATTTGACAATTGGTTTAAATGGCACAATCAAATCAACAATTAATTCCGATGTGGATTATGGTAAAGTTTCGATTGGTGGCAACCTTACAATTGCTCCAAATGCAACTTTGGATTTAACCGTGGCAAGTGGTGCGGTTGGTCAAAACGAAACAAAAGAATATGATATTTTTGAGCTTACTTTGGGTTCAATTACTGGTTCCTTTACCGGCCTTGTTGCACAAAACAATCGTTATACTGTCGAACATGTTACTGATGGTCGTTATTCGGTTACTTATTCGATGAGTGCTGCTGATGTGGCTTTGGAAGAAGGTGGGTCAAGAAACAATGCTGGAACTGCTTCTGCATGGGTTGACGATGCTGGCTTTACCCCAGGGTCAAGAGCAGGAAATATGGCGAATGCTTTGGATGCCTTATCTCAAAACCCAGCCCAAGCAAGAGATTATATCAATGCTTTGAATACCTTGGCACCTGATGTTGCTCCATCAACTCAATCCGTGATGAGTGGCAATGTGGGTCAAGTTATGGGTGCTGTTGGAAACCGTGTTGGCGGTGGTTCTACTGGTGCTCGTGGTATGGCTTCTGGTGATTTTGCGGTGGGCAAATCTGCTATCTGGGGTCAAAGCTTATATAACCGTGCCGAACTCAAAGACCGTGGCTCTGTCAAAGGTTTTGATGCGGATACTTACGGACTTGCAATGGGTGTGGAAAACAACTTTACCGACAGCATTAAAGCAGGTATTGGTTATGCTTACACCAACACTGATGTCGGCGGATATTTAAGAAGCAATGATGTTGATACTCATGCTGGTTTCATTTACGGCGAATATAAGCCAAGCAAA
Organism: Pseudomonadota bacterium; assembly: GCA_022705265.1. Lineage (GTDB taxonomy): Bacteria > Pseudomonadota > Alphaproteobacteria > JAKJEU01 > JAKJEU01 > JAKJEU01. The sequence goes on from JAKJEU010000136.1 coordinate 862, forward strand.
TGGTTTGTAAACTCTGCTTTATCTTATGGCTTCTCTGAAACTGATGAAACCAAAAATGTAGCAGGAACCATTGTTACTGGCAATTATGATACCGAAACTTTTGGTGCTCAAATCATGGGTGGATACGATTTTGCGGTTAAAGGCTTTACCGTAACTCCTGAAACTGGGTTAAGATATGTTAATATCCAAAATAACGGATACACTGACAGCGTAGCTCAAAGAATTGGTGAAAACTCTTCTGACATTTTAACAGGTGTTGTAGGCGTTAACGCATCAAGCGAAATCAAAACCACAAAAGGTTTCAACCTTACACCTAAATTAAACCTTGCATTAACTTATGACATGCACAACGACGATGGCGGTGCGGTTGTTACCTTGGCAAATGGTTCAAGTTATAATGTAACTGGCGACGCATTAAAACGCTTTGGTGCAGAAGTTGGTACAGGACTTGGCCTTGACCTTGGCAACGGTTTGGAATTCTCGGTTGATTATATGGGAAAAATCCGCGAAGATTACACCGACCATACTGGTTTAATTTCTGCTAAATACAAGTTTTAGTTTTTAAAATTAAAGCCTGATAAAAACCCTTGCACCAAACATGCGAGGGTTTTTTATTTTTATTTTATTTAATAACGATTGTGGTATAATCTTAAACCTATCAACTTTTTATTTTGCGGTAATGCCATGAAAAAAACTCTTCTTACTTCTTTTGCTTTGTTTAATTTTTTAACCTTGCCTGCTTTTGCGGTGGATTTGAATTGTCCTGCTGAGGATACTTGTTCTTTGACGGGTAATTATTTAAATCTAAACGCTTATGGTGATGTTGTTGTGCCTTATAATAATGCAACCATAGTTTCATCAGATGTAAATTTTCATTATGGTTCAAGATTATTCCTCGAAGAAAATGCAACGGCAAGTTTTTTTGATACAACCTTTCATGGGAGCAATTATATTGCTTTGTCAAGCAATGTGACATTTATCCCATTCCACATAAATATGGAAGACAATAATACCTTATCCTTTGATGGAAATAACAGCAATATATCTACTGCTATTTCTATACAAAACGGAAGAACAATAATCAGAAACAATGGAACTGGTAACCAAATTACAAACCTTTTTTTCCAAGATACCTCAAATTCAAGAATATATGTAAATAGTGGGGATTTATCAATTAGCAATATGATAAATAATTCTGTTACTACTATTATATATCTTGGAACCGCAAATTACGAGGGAATTGCTAACTTTACAGGCCTTGCCAACAACCATCGTTTAAATTTTTACATAAACAACGGCGATTCAAAAATAAATAACAATTTAAACGGTCAAATTTATGTTTACATTGATGATTTAGGGGAAGATTACGGATATATCACTTCGACTTCTTCAAGCTCTCTTTTTGAAAACACGGCGTTTACGGGCACTACTTTATTAAACCTTAGCATTGAAGACGACAACGAGTTCGTTTATGACGGAGCATTAAGCCGAAATTTCGATAATTTAAGAATAAAAAACGGCGGAAATTTAACCGTTAAAACCGACATGACAATAAATTCTGATACTTTGGTTGCGGGCAATGGAGCAATATTTTTAACCAACAAAGAATTAACCATAAACGGTTATACCGATTTCGAAGAAAATGCGATTTTAATATCCAACATAACTTCACCCACCGAGTACGGCAAAATCACAACCGATACAATAATGTTAAGCCGTGATGCCATATTGAATTTAAGCATCACCAACAATGCGTTGCAAAAAGGGCAAAAAATGCGTCTTAACCTTATAAGTGCCAACAACTTTGTCGAAGATAGCGATTATGGCACAAATTTTAAAACCATCATCACAGGGTTAAGGTATAAAGTCGATTTTATCAGTGCTGGGGTTTATGATTTAACTCATCTAAAAGACGCTTATGACATGGCTTATGATTTTGGCGGAACAAAAACCGAAGCCGAAGTCGGAAGAGCCTTAATCGACACAGGATATATTGGAGCGGGACTGCCTCTTCAACCTATATTTAACAACCTTAACGAATTGTCAAAAACGAATGGCAAAGAGCGGGAGTTTGTCAATGCTTTAAATTCCTTAGCACCTGATAATAACTCGCTTCAAGTCAATGCTACAAACGGGGTTAATGAGGTTTTCAAAGCCATTTCAAACCGTTTTGATGCGGGCAAACAATATTCTTCGATGGATAACAAAGGCATGGCATCGGGTGAAAAATCAGCTGGTCGTTCGGCTTTGTGGGCACAAATGCTTTATAACGAAGCGAATTTAAAGGACCGAGGAAGTGAAAAAGGTTTTGATGGTAAATCTTCTGGTCTTGCTTTGGGCTTTGAAACCGAGGCTAATGAGGATTTAAAAATCGGTTTTGGGCTTAATTATATCGACACCGAAATTGATGGTTTTTTAAGAAAAAATAATGTCGATACTTATTTTTTCAGCGAAAATTCCACCTCTTATGGTTTTTCCAGATACCATGAAAGCAAAACCGTGGCAAGCGTTCCTGTGTCTTCTAAATACAACGCCGAAAGCTTTGCGGTGCGTTCTTTAATTGGAAAAGATTATGATTTAGGCGGATTTTTTATCACTCCTAAGGCTGGGTTACAATATGTTAACATAAAAAACCACGGATATATCGACAGCGTTTTACAAAAAATGTCGGGTTCTTCGAGCGATATTTTAACCGCCCTCTCCTAAATTAATATCGGCAAAGAATTTAATTACGAAAAGGTGAATGTGACTCCAACTTTAAAATTCGGGGTAAATTATGACATGAAAAAAGACGACAATAACACCGTGGTTAATATTCAAAATTCGATTTCAACCTCTTCTAGCTATACTTCTTATGGAAATGCTTTAAGCCGTATGGAATTAATCGGAGGTTTTGGAGTTAAATTCGACCTTAAAAACAATATCGAATTTTTGGCCGATTATAACGGAAAATTCCGCGAAGATTATACAGACCATACGGGAATGTTCACCGCTAAATATAAGTTTTAAATTTTTACAATCATTGAATTTTCAGGATAATTTCAATCATTGCGATAAAAACAGTTCTTATTTAATTATAAGTCAAAAAAATATTCATAAAAATTGTTTACTTTAAAAAAATAAAGAGTACAATAAGATTCGTAATTCCTAGTACCGTAAATTAATAAGATTTTATTACCGTAAAAAAAATATTTAAACTCTAATATTCTAAGGAAACAATATGAAAAAAAAATTATTACTTACCTCTGCACTTGCAATGATGCTTGGTGCAACCAATGCTTTCGCTGCTGCTGACCCTGCATGCACAACTGGTGCTTGTGCTATTGCTGCTGACACTTATGATGCAATCACTGTTTCTGGTGATGCTGCTGCTACTGTTGGTGCTGCTGCTGCTGTTATATCTGATGGTGCTGTTGCTTTTTCAGGCACTTCAACATTATCTATGGGTGCTGG
>JAKJEU010000137.1 GCA_022705265.1 Pseudomonadota bacterium
AACAGATGATAAAATATTTGTATTTGATGAAATTGTTATGGAAAATGTAACAACACAAGATGCAATTAACGAGTTTATTAATAGATATGAAAACCATAAAAACAAAATCATAATTAACGGAGATGCCTCGGGCAATTATCGTAAAACTCAAAGCAAATATTCCGATTATGCCATCATAAGAAACGCTTTATTAGAAGCAGGGTTAAAGGTCGAATTTGATATTCGAAATTTCAACCCTCCGATAAAGCACAGGATTAACGCCTTTAACCAACTTGTATATAACGACAAAGGTTTAAGGCGGTGGTTTTGTCATTCAAAATGCAAATGGTTAATTTATAACCTTAAAAATCTTAAATACATCGAAGGCAGTTCTAAACTCGACCTTCCAAGCTTTAACCAAGTAAAACAAAATAACGAAACAAAATTTTTGGGACATATTTTTGACGCGGCAAGTTACCAAGTCGAATTTTATTTCCCAATTATCAACAACTAACAAACAAATCAAAGGAGAATTAAACAAAATGGAAAAAATGACCACACCTTATACTTTCGTCAAAGGAGCAGGAGTAAATTGCAACAAAATCAATGCCAATTTTGACATAATCGAAACCAAAATAAACGAAGCCTCAACCGAGCTGGACATGAAAGCAAACACATCTTTAAACAACCTTGATGATGAAGCTCTTTATGCTTTTATGCCTGCGGGTCTTGTGATTGCTGGGGCTTTTAATATTGCTCCCGATAAATCCAGGCTTTTGTTATGCAACGGAGCCGAAATTTCAAGAGCGGTTTATTCAAAATTATTCTCGGCTATTGGAACGACTTTTGGGGTTGGAGACAATGCCACCACCTTTAACATTCCCGATTATCGCGGCAAGTTTTTAAGAGGAATGGGCGGAAATTCCATCTCAAACATGAGCGAAACTCAAAATGATGCCATAAGAAATATCACAGGTGGCGGATTTGGCGGCGGACATGGAGGAGCAACTCTAAACGGTGCTTTTTATAAATCTGATAACACAATAAATGCAGCACATGGAGGAGGATATAATAATTATGGAATTTTGTATTTCGATGCTTCAAAAGTTGTTCCCACCGCAAATGAAAACCGCCCAATTAACCAAGCAATTAACTTTTTTATCAAATATTAATAAGGAAAATCAACCATGATAATATATAATTACGACGAACTTACCAAAGAATTTTTATATTCTGAAACCGCCCTTAAAAATCCTTTGGAAGAGGGAAAATATCTTATTCCAAAAAATGCTACAACTCTTGCTCTTCCTAAATTTCATGAGGACGAAACCGTAAAATTTATCGACAATGCTTGGCTCGTTTCAAAAAAAGAAAGCAAAGCCAAAGAAGAGGCAAAACAAAAAACTTTAAACGATTTAAAAGACATAAAACTTGCCGAAATTGGTTACGAAAAATCAAGAAAACAAATGGAAGAAGCGGTGAGCTTTAAGTCAGATTTTTTTGGAATTGACGATACTTCGCTAAATTACCTTAATTCAAAAGCAATCATGGCGAATTTGGATAAAACCAAAACCTTTATATTCCGTTCAAAAACCAACCAAATCCATATGTTGTTAAGTGATGAGATTATATCGCTTGCCTTGATGGTTAGCGAAAAAATTGATGAGATTTATCAAAAATCTTGGGAATTAAAAGCCTTGGTCGAGGTCGCACAAACAGCCGAAGATTTGGAAAAAATTGTTTGGAAATAATTTTAACAAAGCCTTTTAAAACAAGTTTTTAAGAGGCTTTTTCATTAAAATCGTGGTATAATAATATGTATAAGAAAAATATAAGGAGTAAAAGCCATGCTTAATACTCACAAAATTGATTACTTAAAACGGCACAATTTCAACCCCGAGGATTTTCGCGAAGTTGATATGGTTACTGGAATTTGCACCATGAAAAGCGGTGTAAGGCACAGAATCGTTGAAAAATATTCACGAATTATGGGATATTTTCAAACCATTTCCGCCGCAAATATCGGAAAACGAGCCGAATTTAGGCAAAGACGATTTTTTAATATCAAAAACTTTTTAAAAAGATGTTAAAGGATTTAACCAACAAAGAATTAAACGAAACTTTTTTAAAATCCACCATAATCGGAAGCTTTATGGGGCTTTTGGCCGTAATTTTAAGCGAAGAGCAAACCGTATTTAAAACCAAACTCAAAGAAAGCCTTTATGCCATAATTTTTGCGATTTTAACCGGCCTTATCACTTCGGATTTGGTCAAAAGAGGCGTTATATCAAATTTTATTGAATGGGCTTTAATCGGTTTTGTTTCGTTTAACCAAAAATCTTTCAGAGTGCTTATCAACCTTATCTTTGAAAGCCTTACCCTTAACCCTTTTGACACTTTAACCAAAATAAAAGAGCTTTTAAGAAAATAATTTGCAAAAAAATTGCAAAAATTATATAATTTCTGTAAATGGAAAGGAAAAACTATGGAACAAGTTAATATTATAAGTGCAAAAATTAAAAATTTTGCTTCGTTCAAAGATGAGTCAGAAGCATTATTCCTCGCCGAAAGCAAATATCATTCAATAAGCAATAAAGATTGGAATTTAATTTCTCATAATTCTCTTGATGATGACGATAAAATTTTGCCTGTAACCGCTATATACGGTGCTAATGCTTCGGGAAAAAGCAACTTTTTAGAAGCTATATCATCAATTAAAAACCTTATGGGAAGAGGTGAAAAAGCTGATAACCATAATATCAAAACAAATCCTTTTACTCTTGATAAAAAAAGCCAAGAAAAAAACACTTTAATCGAACTTGAATTCATTATTGATAATACAAGATACCTTTTTGTCGTTGAATACAACAGTACAGAAATAGTTTTTGAAAAATTATCATCGCTTAATAAAGATAATAATGAAAACTCTTATTACAATAGAAAGGCAGAAAATGGGAGTCCAACATTAGAGTTTGATACAGATCTTCTTTTGGATAATGAGTTTAAGAAAAAAGGCATAAATGGAGAAATCTTACTTATACCTAAAAGAAGTGATGTCCTTGCTCTTGAATCCATGAGCTCCGCAGATTTATTAATCGCAAAAAAAATATATAACTTTATAAAAGAGCTAAAAATTTTAGTGGATTTTAAAAATGAAACCATGCTTGAAAAAATCAAAAATAATAACAAAATAAAAAGCCAAGTTCTTTCTTTTTTAAAAAGCGCTGACACAGGAATTGTTGATATAAAAATAAAAAAAGGCAGTGAATTAGGAATTGATTTATTAAAACTTCCAAAAAATATGCCAACAGAGTTAAAAGAAAGAATAATAAAAGACATAAGTGAAGATTTTTTTGTAAAATTCATTCATTCAGGGGAAGATTTTTCAGGAGCTGTACCAAAAGAAAGCGATGGAACAGACGCTTATTTCAACATACTTCTAAGCATTCTCCCTGCCTTTATTGATGGTGGTATTTTTATTGTTGATGAATTAGAGAGAAGTTTACACCCTATGCTTATCAAACAAGTAGTTGATTTGTTTCATAACAAAAAAATTAACAAAGCTGGGGCTCAATTAATTTTTACAACCCATAACACAAGCCTTCTTAATCAAGACATTTTAAGACGAGATGAAATTTTATTTGCTGAAAAAGATTTCGACGGGACAAGCCGTATTTACCCTTTATCAGAATTAAATGGAATACGAGCATCGGAAGACCTTGAAAAAAATTATATAAAAGGAAAATATGGAGCCGTCCCTTTTTTAGGCAATATAAAAGACCTTGAAAAACTTTTTAAAGAGGTTTAGTAAAATGGGAAGAAGAGAGAAGCAAAAAGAAGAAAATCGTTTTAGACCTGATATAATTATTTGTACCGAAGGAGAAGTTACTGAGCCAGAATATCTCCGTAAATTAATCAACCACTTAATTAGCAAAAATAAATTCCCAAAGGAATTAAAACATAAAATTTTAATTGATGATTGTGGCAAAAAAACTTCTCCTGAAAAACTTTTTGATAAAGCCGAAAAACTTCAATCTGAACATAAACCAAGCATAGGGACTTTTATCGTATTTGATTACGAAGAAAAATCTTCCAAGGAAGAAAAGCTCAACGCTAATCAAACAATTAATAAAACAAATGTCCCAGAGAGTATAGACGATATAAGCAATAAAAAAATAAATTCGATTATTTCCAATCCTTGTTTTGATTTATGGGGTTTGCTTCATTTTCAAAAAGGCGGTTTTAGCAGTCAAGCTGATGTTTATAAAAATATCAAAAAATATATGCCTGATTATGATGAAG
>JAKJEU010000138.1 GCA_022705265.1 Pseudomonadota bacterium
TGCATTTTCCATTAATTCAATGTCATTGCCATGCACATATGCAATTATATCGTCTTTTTCAACAAAAGAGCCAAGAGGAATTATCTCAGAAAACCCAGCACCATGATTAAAACCATCTGATTGTTTTGTTAAATTTCGTGTTTCTTGTCCAACAACAAAAGGATCAATATCACAAATATAACCTTTTTCATTTGATTTAATTTCTTTTACATATTTACTTTTATAAAGATACGCTTCGGGAAATTCGGTAAAATCAGCAGGACCGCCAAGATTAAAAATCATGTCCCCAAAAATGTCAAGAGCCATACCACTGATTAAGGCTCTTTCAATTTTTTGATGAGCTTCATCATAATCTTTTGCAATTTTACTTAAAATCAAAGCTTCGCTTACAACTTTTAAAACTATATCATGAATTGTTTTATCGCGATTTTCTGGCGAGCTTTTAAAATATTCGATGATTTCAATTATTTCCAAAGAATTGCCAACATTTCGACCAATGATATAGTCGGAATTGCTGTAAATTATTTTAAGCGGAAAATTAAAATTAGAGGCAACAGATGTGATATATTCTGACAATTTTAAGGCAATACTCATGTCTTTGTATAAAGATCCTCTTCCAACATTTACATTAAAAACCAAATTTTCTATACCAGCGGAAATATTTCGACTTAATATCGAAGCAGTGGAAAAGGCAGGGGAATTATTAGCAGAAATCATACATCGTATAGCATGAAACCGCCTTTCCACAGGTGCAAATTCTTCATTAGGTCCCATTATAACGCATCTTGTTTTTTTCATAACTTTTTTAATGTGGTGAAGAGACGGTGAATGATTATAACCTCGGATACATGCAATTTTATCCAAAGTTCCATAACCGCTGTAATTTACCATATTTGATATTCCGATTTTAGGAACGCAACAACCACAACAAGCAAGTATAGGGGTAGCAATAAAATTAATTTTATTACCAACAGATAATGAAGAATAAATATCAGTTACAGGAAGGTCACCAGCAACACTTTCCCAATCCATAATAACCCCAGATTTAATTAATGCGGTTGTAAGGTTTGTGGTTTCTTCTATCGATAAGCCATTAATAAGAGATGCCATGGAAAAAGCAGCAATTTCAGCATCAGAAATAGACCAATCATTTATTGCTTGCACAAAACGATTAATTTCTTTTACGGAAATGGTTTTACCAAATTTCTTTTTATTAATGATTTCTGAAATTAGCATGGTTAGAATATAGCCTTTCCAAATTGAACAGGTTTAACCCCAAGATATTTAACAATAGTTTGTCCAATATCCGAAAAAGTTTCTCGTCTATTAACAAAGCCAGCCTTTGCATTACCAACAATTATTACAGGGATAAATTCACGAGTATGGTCAGTCCCTTTAAAAGTAGGGTCGCAACCGTGGTCGGCGGTAAATATTAAAATATCATCAGGTTTTAAAATATTAAGAAGTTCAGGTAAGCGAGTATCGAAATATTCCAAAGCCTCGCCATATCCGATTGGATTTCTTCGGTGTCCAAAATCCATGTCAAAATTAACAAAATTAGCAAATACCAAAGATTTTTGAGGTGCAAGATTTATTTCATTTATAAATTTATCAAAAATATCGCAAAGCCCCGCCGCCTTAACAGCCTTTGTAACACCTTTGCCATCATAAATATCACGAATTTTACCAATAGCGATGACTTCACCCTTATCTTCGGCAATGTTTTCAAGCATGGTTTTGTATTTTGAAGTTATCGTATAATCATGGCGGTTTGTGGTTCTTTTGAAATTGCTTGGATTATCACCTAAAAACGGTCTTGCGATTACGGTTGCGACATTATAATCATCGCAAATTTTTCGTGCAATTTCACAAGCTTTGTAAAGGTTATCAAGTCCAAAATGTTCTTCATGAGCTGCGATTTGAAAAACGCTATCGGCCGAAGTGTAAATAATTGGATATCCCGTTTTAATATGTTCTTCGCCCAAATCTTCGATGATTTTGGTCCCAGAAGCAACGCAATTTCCAAGAACTCCTTTAAGTCCGGTTTCTTTTAAAAATCTTTCGATGATTTCTTTGTCAAAGCCGTTTGGGTAATAACCAAGTTCATAATCCACCGGAGCCCCAGCAATTTCCATATGTCCACAAAAAGTGCTTTTTCCTGTACTTACTTCTTTGGCATAAGTATAAAGAGAAGAAGGGTTTTCATCGCCTTTTTCAATTCCTTTTGGATAAGATTTATGGATTTCGTGATAAAGATTGAAAAGTCCAAGCTTTTTAAAATTAGGAAGGCTAATTGCTTTATTTTTAGTATCAAAATAATGTTTTGCAATATTTCCCAAAGTATTTGAACCAACATCACCAAATTTATCCGCATCATCAGAAGCGCCAATTCCAAAAGAATCAAGAAGACCGATAAAAACCCTTGCCATAATTAATTACTCCCTTATTGTTTCGAAAATAGTATTGCCACAACCTTTGCTTTCATCGGAAATTTCGATTAAGCGGTAAAGTTCGGCTTTAACCATTTCATAACTTGCTTCATCTCTTGCATGGACAACAGCAAGAGGGGTTTTAGTATCAACTTTATCGCCAAGTTGACAGAAGTCGGTCATACCAACCGCCTTATCAATTTCTTGGTCTGGTTTGGTTCTTCCGCCACCCATACTTACCAAGATAAGCCCGATTTCTCTTGTTTTCATTCCAGTAACATATCCTTCTTTTGGAGCATATACAGGTTTTACCAATGGAGCTTTTTCAAGATATTTATCCATGTTATCAACAAAATCAGCAGGTCCGCCAAGTCTTGTAACCATTTTAGAGAAGATTTCCAAAGCCTTACCAGAATTTAAAGCCTCTTCAAGTTTTGCTTTTGCATCATCAAGGTCTTTTGCAAGGTTTTTAAGAACCAAAATTTCACTTGCCAAAGCAATCGTAATTTCATGAGTTCTTGCCTCACGATTAACACCTTTAAGATAGTTTACGGCATCTTCAACTTCGATTGCATTACCGATAGTTCTTCCCAAGACTTGGTTCATGTCGGTAATGATTGCAGAAGTTTTAACCCCAGCTAAATTAGCAACAGATACGATGGATTTTGCAAGTTCGCGTCCTTGTTCAAGAGTTGACATAAAAGCACCGTTTCCGCATTTTAAATCCATAATCAAAGCATCAAGTCCACTTGCAAGTTTTTTGCTTAAAATTGAAGCAGTAATCAAAGGAACAGATTCGACTGTGCCTGAAACATCACGGATGGCATAAATTCGTTTATCAGCAGGAGCAAGAGAAGTAGTTTGACCGATAATTGCACAACCAACTTCTTTTACGATTTGTTTAAATTCTTCGATATCAGGTGTGGTTTTATATCCTGGAATTGCTTCCATTTTATCAACTGTACCACCAGTATGACCAAGACCACGACCAGCAATCATAGGGACATATCCACCGCAAGCAGCCAACATAGGCGCAAGCATAAGGCTTAATTTATCGCCCACACCACCGCTTGAATGTTTGTCAATGATTGGTTTGTCAAAGCCTTCCCAACTTAATACAGAGCCAGAAAATTTCATTGCCAAAGTTAAGTTTGCAATTTCTTGTTTGCTCATGCCTTTAAGGAATATTGCCATGGTAAGAGCGGAAATTTGACATTCAGGAATAACCCAATCTGCAACTCCTTTTACGAAAAATTCGATTTCTTCTTTGCTAAGTTCAAGACCGTCTCTTTTTTTACGGATAATTTCTACGGCTAACATTAATATACTCCTTCGTTGCTAGATATGTTATTTTCTTGTTCGTTGTTTTCTTCTTTTTTGCCTTCAATCACATTCAAAATGTCATTAAGTAATGAGGAAGCGCCAAATCGGAAAGTTTCTTTTGTTAAAAAATCTTCCCCCATAATTGTTTTTGCAAGTTTTAAATATTCCATGGCTACTTCCACGGTTTTAATTCCGCCAGAAGCCTTAAAACCAACCTTTTTACCGCTTTCTTTTATCGCTTCAAGCATAGCGTTAGCGGCCTCTAAGGTTGCTGAGGTTTCGGTTTTACCAGTTGAAGTTTTAATAAAATCAGCCCCAGCATCAATTGCAATTTTTGATACCTCGTTAATGTATAAAGCTTTTTTAAGCTCGCCACTTTCGATAATTACTTTCAAAGTGTTTTTTGGAACTTCGTTTCTTACGGCTTTTACCATTTCGGAAACGATTTCTTTGTTACCGTTTAAAAAGTCTTTGTAAGGGATAACAAGGTCAAGTTCGTCTGCACCTTCTTTTCTTG
>JAKJEU010000139.1 GCA_022705265.1 Pseudomonadota bacterium
TCAAAGTTATTATTTTTTGGAATTTTGCTAAAAAACCCGCAATAATTACATTTTTTAAGACAATATGGAAAATGAAAATAAATTCCAAACACGGTTAATTATAACATTTCCAACATGAACTTTTTAAAAGCAATCGCACGGTGAGATATTTCATTTTTAAGCCTGTCTTCCATCTCAGCAAAGGTCTTATCATGACCATTTGGCAAGAACACAGGGTCATATCCAAAACCATTAGTGCCACGAGGAGGATAAACAAACTTTCCTTCAACCGTTCCATCAAACATTTTATATTTGCCATCAGGATAAGCAAGGATAAGAACACATTTAAACATTGCTGCTATATCTTTTTTTTCCAATAAAATTTTTGCAATTCTTTCAAATGCCTGAGGATAACCTTTTTCTTTGACATCATAAGACCTTGCAGACAAAACCCCAGGTCCACCATTCAAAGCTCTTAAACAGAAGCCAGAGTCATCAGCCAAAGCTGGAATTCCACATTCCTTTGCAACTGCCCTCGCTTTTAACAACGCATTTTCTTTAAAAGTCGTCCCAGTTTCATCAACATCAGAAAATTCAGTCTCATTTGCTGTAAAAACTTGAACTCTATATCCCCTTACCATTTTTTTGAACTCATCAATTTTGCCTTGGTTATGAGTCGCAAGCACCATTTTATCTAAAGGCATTTTATCACCTCATTTTGAATAGTAGTTAATTCAGATATTCCTTTTTTAGCTAAATTTAATAATTCCATAAATTCACCCTCAGAAAAAGGATTTTTTTCAGCAGTACCTTGAATTTCAACAATTTTACCGCTTCCAGTCATAACAAAATTAGCATCAGTTTCAGCATTAACATCTTTTTCATAATCTAAATCAAGATATTTTTCACCACCAACAATACCACAGGAGACAGCCGCAACAGAATCATTTAAAGCATCAAGTTTATTGATTTTTTTCAATGCTTGATACAACGCAACATACGCACCAGTGATTGATGCGGTTCTTGTCCCGCCATCAGCTTGGATAACATCACAATCAACCTTTAAAGTCATTTCACCAAGCTTTTCAAGATTAATAACCGCCCTTAACGAACGACCGATTAATCTTGGGTTCTTCCCGAAGGACCTTTTTTGTTTTCTCGTTCAATTCTTATTCCAGTCGAACGAGGCAACATACCATATTCGGCGGTAATCCACCCCTTACCCTCTCCTTTAAGCCAACGAGGAACCATTCTTTCAACTGTCACTGTGCAAATAACATGAGTATCGCCTGATTTAATTAATACAGAGCCTTCTGCATGTTTATTTACCGATGGTGTAATTGAAACTTGTCTTATTTTATCATTCATTTTTTATAAAAACTTTCTTATTTATTTTCTTTTTTCAAAAATTCTTTATATTCACTAACAAGTTTAGCCATTTCATCATAGCTAAGAGCCCCTGGAAATAATTTTTGACCTATCATAGTTGTTGGAAGACTTTGAATTTCCACATCTATTGCCAAAGAAGTATTTTGAGAAATAGAATCTTTAGCTTCTTTCGAATCAACAAATTTTTTCATTTCTTTAACATTAAGACCAATATTTTTTGATATTCTTGAAACTGTCTCTTCATTAGCCCTTGCCTTTGTCGACATCATTTCTTTGTAAAATTCTTTGAATTTGCCTTTTTGATTAGCATAAAGCCCTGCTCTTGCTGCATATTCTGAATCTTCACCAAAAATTGGAGTTTCTTTCATAACGATTTTAACATTTTCCAACTTTTCTGCCATTTCCAAAATAGTTTTGGACATAACTTTGCAATATCCACAGTTATAATCAAAAAAATGATATATATAAACAACATCTTTTCCATCTTTACCTAAGAATGGGTCATGTTCTGCATCAAATCTTTCAAGATTTGCTGATATCTTTTCAGATTGTTTTTTTACTCTTTCATTTTCTTCATTTTGTTTAATTTTTTCAACAACTCTGACAAAAATAGAAGGATCATTAATTAAAACTTCTTCAACCATTTTTTCGATTTCAGCTCTTTGTTCTTTTGTAAATACATCCTTTTTTGCATAACCAACATTTATCATTGATGCAAATAAGAACATAAAAATAATCGCTTTTTTAATCATAAATCACCTTTTTTATTTTTGTTACTATCATTAATTGTTGAAATAATGTCTTGAATATTAAACCACATAGGAGTGCCTTCGCCAACATCTTTTAACGCCTTATTAGCATGATACAAGGCAATTTCATTATTTCCAACCAAAAAATTATATTCTGCCATTCCATATGAATATTTTGCTTCATCTTTAAGTCTTTTATAGCAACTTGCATATATCCTCCAAATGAATGGGTCATATTTTTCTTTAATTACTACTTTTGCAAGGCTTTCAGAGATTTGTTTTAAATCATTATTACTTCCTTCTTCCAGCTCTGCCATAGATAACATCGTTATAATAAGATTGTTATCTGGCTTTAAACTTAATGCTTTTTTATAAGGAGCAATCGATTCTTTTATCTTACCATTTTCAAAATAAATTTGGCCTTTAAGTTCATAAAAATAAGGGTTATTTGGTTCAATCGATATAACCATATCAATTGTTTTGATTGCATTATCAACATTATTTATTCTTAAATAATAAATTGCCAGAGCATATAACGAATCTATATCTTTTCTTCCCTTTACTATATTATAAACTCTTTCCTTATCGCCCAAAAAAGCAAATAATTTAGCCTTAATTCTTGAAAATTTGACTTCGTATTCTTGATTAACTTTTAAATCCTTATGCTTTTCATACATATTTTCGAAAAAAGCGATTCTGTCCCCTGTTATTGGATGAGTTCTGTAATATTCGAACTCATAATCAGGATAAAGCCTTGATTCTTTGTCCAACAACTTCATTATATCCACCATACCTTTTAAAGATTGGTTGGTTTTGATAAGCAAATCCACCGCAATTTTATCGGCTGAATTTTCCTCGCTTATTCGATATGTTGACACCGACCCCATAATTGAGCCTTGTGAACCAACCATAACCGCAACGCCAACATCTGGTCTTTGAGAAGCAACTGCTGCAATTCCTCCTAATATTGAAGTAAGTAAAGTTGTTCTTTGAGCTATTCTCATGGTTTCTTTAAGTCTTGCAAGATGACCACCCACCACATGCCCAGTTTCATGAGCAAGCACCGCCACCAATTCATTTGCCGACTTTGCTTTTAAAATGAGGCCCGTATTAACATAAACATTCAAACCATTTGCAACAAAGGCATTGACTGAGCTATCATTAACAATGATAACATTAATTCCTTCGGTATTTAATTTTGCTTCTTTAAAAAGTGGATATAAATATGATTTAATGGTATCTTCTATTTCTGCATCTCTTATGATGTTTAAACTTTTTGAACAAACTGTGTTAACTTGTAAAACAATAAAAACAAAGGATATTAAAATGAAACGAATCATATTGATTTTCAACCTTATAATCTCTGGATTTCTTATTGTATCTTGTACTGATACAAGCAAAAAAGCAAGTCTTATTGAAATGAAAGAATTCAAAGGACTTATCATAAGTGATGAAGAAAATGCTTTAAAATCTGGGGAAACTGTTTTAAACAAAGGTGGAAATGCGATTGACTCTGCGGTTTCGGTTGCTTTGACTTTACCTTTAACTTTACCTTCAAGAGCATCTTTGTCCAGTGTTGGAGAATGCAAAGTATATAATCCATTAAAATATACAGTTAAAACATATGAATTTAAAAAGCCTAATCTTCTTTTAAAAACTTTGATATTAATGCATTCCGATTATGGTTCGTTAAGATTTTCTTCCCTTGCTTCTGAACCTGAAATAAAGGCGAATCTTGGGTTTGTTCCTGATAATCTTTTGATAAGCGATATTATGGTTAATAATGCTCCTGATTATTACAAAAATGTAAAAAAAGGCTTAATCTATAAGAACCTTCCATTTGCTGATTTAATGCTTGAAATAAGAACCTCTCCATATAAAGGTTATTATAATGACAAAATTTACCAAGGACTTGACCTTAACGGAGATGATTTTTACACATTACTACCAAAAATCAGCAATAAAGACATTATTAATGACAAATTTAACTTACCATCTGCTACTACTGAATTTGTTGTAATGGACAAAGCTGGTTACAGCGTTGTTTGTTCCTTATCTTTGGGTGAATTTTTTGGTAAG
>JAKJEU010000140.1 GCA_022705265.1 Pseudomonadota bacterium
GTGATACAGTCGGAGACCCATTCAAAGACACATCATCAGTTGCTTTAAACCCAATTATTAAGTTTACTACTTTGTTCGGTTTATTGGCGGTTGAGATTGCGTATGAAGCTCCACAAACATCATTTTATATTGGTGTAGCATTATTTATTGCTGGACTTTATTTCGTATATCGTTCATTTTATGACATGAGAATTAAGTCATAAGAATAAAAAAGAGGAGGTCGTGTTTTGGCACTTGAAACAGTAATGGAAACAGGTCTAAAACACGCCTTTATCTTTGATGGAAAAGGTGGAGGCGTTGTTTTAAATTCATGGGATGCGGTTAAAGCTTGGAGAGCTGAGCTTGGCACCCTTTGGGTACATCTTGACTTTAATTGTGATGATACCAAAGAATGGATTTCAGAAGAATGCCACTTCCCCGAATTTATTGTCGACATTTTAACCGATGAAGACGAAACCCGCCCAAGATGTGTGTCTTATGGCGATGGAGTATTGGTGATTTTCAGGCTTACTAATTCTTTGCCTGGTGCTGATGCTGATGATATGTCTTTTGTAAAACTTTGGGTTGAAAAAAACCGCATTGTTTCAATTCGAAGCAACCCTTTGTCAATTACAAGATATATTCAAAGAAAAATTAATGCAGGAAATGGTCCTGTCGATGTTTCAACTATGTTAGAGGAGCTTTCAAGCGGGATTTTGGATAATATTTCCGAAACCGTAAGCGAACTTGAAGATTCTTTGGACGCTTTGGAAGATAAAATAATCGACGATTACGACAGAGATGTTGAAGATATCCAAGATTTAATCAATGAAGTGTTGGAGCACAGAAGACAACTTTCTTCATTAAGGCGTTATTTGTCTCCGCAACGAGACGCGATTGATATGATTGCAAGACAGACTGTATCTTGGCTTGAAAAAAACAGCCGTGATAACATCCGTGAAGATGGTCAAAGAATGATAAGAATTATCGAAGACATCAATATGTTAATTGAAAAAACGATAATCAATATGGATGAACTTAACTCTTTACGAAACGAAGCTTCTCAAAAAACGATTAATATGTTGTCGGTGCTTGCGACTTTGTTCTTGCCTTTTACTTTTTTAACGGGTTTGATGGGAATAAATGTTGGCGGAATTCCTTTTGCAAATCATCCTAATGGGTTCGTAATTGTTTGTACAATTATGTCGGTTTTGGCTGCGATTTTGTATTATTTTATTAAGAAGATAAGGTGGTTATGATAAGAAAAGCTTTATATGCTGGGTCTTTTTATCCTGAAAACAAAGAAACCCTTATTGGTGAGCTTGATTCGTATCTTAAAAAACCTCTTAATGCTGATTTTTTAACAAAGCCTAATGTTATTATTTGCCCCCATGCTGGGTATGTTTTTTCTGGTGAAGTCGCGGGAAATGCTTATGCTTTGATAAGAAATGAAAATTATAAAAAGGTGGTGGTTTTTTCGCCGTCTCATCAGGTTTCTTTAACAAAAATTGCCTTTTGTTCAAAAGATTATTATGAAACACCTTTTAATCGGTTAAAAGTTGATAAAAATGATTATGAATTATGCAAAGATATCGAAAATGTAATCATTTTTGATAAACCTCATATTCTTGACCATGGCATAGAAGTTCAATTACCTTTTTTATCACATGTTTTGAAAAAAGATTTTTTATTTACACCAATAATTGTCGGAGCAGTCGATTTTTTAAGTGTTGTAAAAGTTATGGAAAAACTTTTTGACAAGGATACTTTGTTCGTTATAAGTTGTGATTTAAGCCATTATCTTGGTAAAAAAGAAGCTTGTGAAAAAGATAAAGAGACTGTAAAAAATATTGAAAATTATGATTATTTTTCGTTAAAAGAAGATGATTCGTGTGGATTTTTTATTTTAAAACCATTATTATATTTTGCAAAACAGGAAAAAATGAAAATAAGGCTTTTGAATTTTAAGAATTCAGGCGACATTTCAAGTGATTATAAAAAAGTTGTTGGATATGCATCTTTTGCATTGTGGAAGGAATAGTTTTTATGAATTTGGTGAATAATTTTGGGAGCGAAATCGTTCAAATAGCGATTGATTCTATTGCTATGGGGTTGATTGATGAAGGTCCTTTAAAAATTGATTTAGACGATGTGCCAGAAGAGTTAAGGGCAAAAGGCTCATGTTTTGTTACTATATACAAAGGTGGCAATTTAAGAGGTTGTGTCGGAACGATTTTTCCAAATAAATCCTTAGCCGAAGATATATCAGCAAATGCTCATAATGCTGCGTTTAACGATAAAAGATTTGATGAAATTGATGTCGACGAGTTGCTTGATGGCGATGTTGTGGTTTCGGTTTCTGTACTTTCTCCATTGGTTAAGGTTGATTGTGCAAATAATGATGAATTGCTTACTAAAATCACTATGGGTGAGGACGGAGTGGTCATGATTGATGGAAAAATTGTTTCTGTTTTCTTGCCACAAGTATGGGATACTATTCCTGATAAAAGAATTTTTATAAATGAATTAAAAACAAAGGCCGGGGTTGATAAAAATTACTGGTCTGATACGGTTAACTTTTACAAATTTAAAGTTGATACAGTAGAAGCAGATTGGCCTTTGGACGAATATTACGAAGAAGATGAAGAGCAATAAAATTATGTTAGAAGACGATATATTAAAGGGTGCAGAATTAATAAAACAAGGCAAACTTGTTACTTTCCCAACCGAGACTGTGTACGGGCTTGGTGCTGATGCAAAAAATGACAGAGCAGTTGTAAACATTTACACGGCAAAGGGAAGGCCGACTTTTAATCCTTTGATTATTCATGTAACCGATTTGGAAGAAGCACAAAAATACGGTGAATTTAATGAAAAAGCATTAAAATTGGCTGAAAAATTTTGGCCAGGTCCAATGACTTTGGTGGTTAAAAGAATTCCAAATTGCAAGATTTCATATATGGTTACTTCTGGACTTGATACCATTGCGATAAGGATTCCATCTCATGAAATTGCAAGAAAGTTTTTAAAGGCTTGCGGTACACCGGTTGCTGCACCTTCTGCTAATGCTTCGGGAAGAGTAAGCTCTACAAAAGCCGAACATGTAAGAGAAAGTTTGGGTGAAAAGGCAGGTTTTATTATCGAAGGCGATAAATCCCAAGTTGGGCTTGAATCTACGATTATTTATTGTGCAAAAGATGTTCCAATGATTTTAAGACCAGGTATCATTACTTTGGAGGATATTTCGGCTGTTGTTGGCGAAGTCGTAAAGTATGATCCAGATAAATATGCAACCGCAATCGAAGGAAATAAACCAGTCGCTCCGGGTCAACTTAAAACTCATTATTCTCCAAGAATTCCTTTGTTCATGAACGCAACCGAGTTTCCAGAAGAGTTTGCTGTCCTTGCTTTTGGTAAAGTAAGCGATGATATTCATGTTGATTTGAATTTAAGTGAAAGCGGCGATTTGGTTGAAGCAGCAAGTAATTTGTTTGATTATATGAGACGCCTTGATACCTTTCCTTTTAAGGGGATTTCGGTTATGCCTATACCAAACGAAGGTATTGGGGTTGCAATTAATGACAGACTTAAAAGGGCATCTCAAAATGGATTTTAAAGCAATTATTTTCGATTGCGACGGTGTTTTGATTGACAGCGAAGCTTTGGCTTGTTCTTTGTCGGCTAAATATGTAAGCAACCTTGGTTATGAAATATCAACCAAGGATTATATGTTAAAGTATATGGGAAAAAGTTTTACCAATGCCTTAAATGATATTAAAAATCAAGGCATTGATATTAATATTGCTGAACATAAAAATTTTGACAGCCTTATGATAAGAACCGATGATTTTAAAAATGGCTTAAAATCGATTAATCATGTTGATGAATTTGTAAAAAATCTTAAAATTCCATATGCTATTGCTTCGGGAAGTAGTGTGGACAGGCTTAATTATACCTTAGAAATAACCAATCTTTTGCCAATTTTCCAAAACAAAATATACAGTGCGGAAATGGTTTCTAATCCTAAACCTGCACCAGATGTATTTTTATTGGCAGCAGAAAAATTAGGAGTTGAACCAAAGGATTGCTTGGTAATTGAAGATGGTGTTCATGGAACGGTGGGTGCTAAAAAGGCTGGCATGACGGTTTTTGGTTTTTATGGTGCATCTCATATGGATAAAGACATGGCGCAAATGTTGCTGG
>JAKJEU010000141.1 GCA_022705265.1 Pseudomonadota bacterium
AAAAAAAGCGAACAAAAGTCTTTGATTACTCCTGAACAAATCGAAAAAGAATTGCCAGAAGTATCGAACAAAGATGAAAAAGAAACTTCTTTAACAAATCCATCAAATATCGAAGAAGAAAAAGAAAATAAAACAAAGGATAAATAAGTTTATTTATAGGGAATATTATTTATGCTTACTTCACTTAGCATTAAAGATGTGATTTTAATTGACAAACTTGAACTTGATTTTGGTTTGGGGTTGGTGGTATTTACTGGTGAAACGGGTGCTGGTAAATCAATGTTGCTCGACAGCCTTGCTCTTGCAATGGGGGAGAGGGCGGATAGCTCTTTGGTAAGGGTTGGTGAAAAACAATTACAAGTGGTTGCAACCTTTGATTTAAGCGAAGATAATAAGGTTTTTGAGGTTTTAAAAGAGCTTGAAATCGAAACAGAAAATAACCAAGTTATTTTAAAACGAATTGTAACAGCCGAAGGAAAAAGTAAGGCTTTTGTTAATGATGTTCCTGTTACTTTGAATGCGATTAAACGATTGAATGAATTTTTGGTGGAAATTCATGGGCAATTTGGTACTCACGGACTTCTTGATAATAAAACTCATATTCATGTATTGGACGAATTCGGAGGGTATGATTTATCAAAACTTAAATCAAGTTATAACGAATATATTGCTTTGAATAAGGAATATGAAAGGTCGGTTAACGAACTTGAAAAATTAAAGCTTGATGAGGAATATTTAAAACACAATTTAGACGAGCTTTTGGCTTTCAAAATTGGCGAAAACGAATATCAAGAGTTATCTGAAAAGGTTGCTTTGGCTTCTAATTATGAAAAGATTTTTAAAAGTTTAAGTTCTGCTTTTGAAAACCTTAATTCCCAAGATATTTGTGGAGCGTTAAGAAATGCGAAATCCTCTTTTGATAAGATTTATGATGTAACAAATGGCAAATATCAACCATATTGCGATATTTTGGAACGGGTTGAAATCGAAATAAAAGAATTGATAAACGATGTCGAAAGCGAAGTTTATAACCAAGATGTAAACCCAAATCAACTTGACAGTATGCAAGAAAGGCTTTTTGCCTTTAAGTCTTTGGCAAAAAAACACAGAGTTTTACCAGAAGAATTACATAATTTAATTGATGAATTAAAATCAAAAATTGCAAAAATTGATTATGGTTATGACAATATAATTTTGATTAAGCAAAAACTTGAAAAAGCAAGGCTTAACTATCTTGAAAATGCAAGAGATATAAACAAAAAAAGAATTGAAGCTGGGATTGAACTTGATAAAGCCGTGATGAGTGAATTACCTGCTTTAAAACTTGGTAATGCAAAATTTAAAACCGAGGTTATGAATTGCGAAGATTTTAAAGACAACGGAATGAATACGGTTAAATTCAAGGTTATAACCAACGCTGGTGGTGATTTTGAAGAGCTTTCAAAAATTGCCTCGGGTGGTGAACTTGCAAGATTTATGTTGGCTTTGAAAGTAAATCTTTCAAACGGTGCGGAAAGTCTTGTTTTTGACGAAGTAGACAGCGGTATCGGTGGTGCTACTGCTTCTGCTGTGGGGCAACGATTACAAAGATTAGGGGTTAAAAAACAAGTTTTGGTTGTAACTCATTCACCTCAGGTTGCTTCTTTTGGCTCATCTCACTTTATGGTTAAAAAATATGAAAAAGAGGGCAAAACTTTTACGACTGTAAATAAGCTTGATGATGATTTAAGAATAAAGGAAATCGCAAGAATGCTTGCGGGTGAAACAATTACAACCGCTTCGATTGAGGCTGCTAAACAATTGGTAAGTGATAATGAAAGAGCTTGAAGAACTTTATAAAAAATTAGAAGAGTTAGATAACGCTTATTATAACGATGCTTCTCCGTTAATAAGTGATGCTGAATATGATGAGCTTAAACGAAAATTATCGGTCTTAGAGGCAAAATTCCCTATGTTTAAACGGGAAAGAAAAGTCGGGGCAAAAGTTTTAAAGGAATTTAAAAAAGTAAGTCATAAAGTTCCGATGTTGTCGCTTGATAATATTTTTGAAATCGATGAAATACCAGAATTTATGGCGAAAATTAACCGATTTTTGGGAACAAATGAATTTATCGAAATTGTTGCTGAACCAAAAATTGATGGGCTTGGATTTTCTGCTATCTATGAAAACGGCGAGTATGTAAGAGGTGTTACCAGAGGTGACGGTGATATTGGTGAAGATATAACCGAAAATCTTAAAACTATATCTGATTTGCCATTAAAAATCGAAAATATTTGTAAGGAAGTCGAGGTCAGGGGCGAAGTTTATATGAGCAAGGCTTCGTTTTTTGAAATCAACGAAAGAGCAATCAAAAACAATGAAAAGGTATTTGCAAACCCAAGAAATGCCGCTTCGGGAAGTTTAAGACAGCTTGACATAAATGTTACAAGACAAAGGAAATTAAATCTTTTTGCTTATACAAAGGGATATTTTAGCGAGTTTAACTTCAAAACTCATTTTGAATATTTGACATGGCTTAAAAACAATGGTTTTGCGGTGGCTGATGATATAAAACTTTGTAAATCGATTAAGGATGTCGAGGATTATTACAAGGATATGGAAGAAAAAAGAGCAAGTCTTCCATATGATATTGATGGTGTGGTTTATAAAGTCAATTCGTTTGATTTGCAAAAAAGATTGGGTTTTATTGCTCATGCTCCAAGGTTTGCGGTGGCACATAAATTTCCATCTCAAAAAGCGATAACAAAACTTTTATCAATTGAAACAGGGGTTGGAAGAACTGGGGTTGTTACTCCGGTTGCTAATTTAGAGCCTGTAAATATTGGTGGTGTGGTGGTTTCTCGTGCGACTTTGCATAATAGTGATGAAATTATAAGAAAAGGCATAAAAGTAAACGATACCGTGGTGGTCGAGCGTTCTGGTGATGTTATTCCAAAAATTATCGAAGTAAAACACCATAATGAAGATTCATATGATTTTATATTTCCAAATAAATGCCCATCATGTGGAAGCGATATAGTTATTTTTGATGATATGGTGGCAAGAAAATGTTTAAATTCTTCTAATTGTCCGGCTCAAATTATTGAAAGACTTAAATATTTTGTTTCTCGTGATGCTTTTAATATCGAAGGTTTGGGCGAAAAAAATATCGAAAGTTTTTATAATCTTGGGTTTGTTAAAAATCCGGTTGATATTTTTAAATTACAAGAAAAATTCGGTAAAGATATTGAAAATTTAGAAGGTTGGGGTAAAAAGTCTTGTGATAAATTGTTTAAAGCAATAGTTGATAAGAAAAATATATCCTTTGACAAATTCATATATTCGCTTGGAATTGACCAAGTCGGAGGGGCAACGGCAAGATTGCTTGCGATATATTTTGTTTCTCCATCAAAAATGTTGGAATTTATGGGTAATGAAACAGCGGTTATATCTTTGCAATCTATCGAAGGTATTGGCGAAAGCATGGCAAAGGATATTTATAAATTCTTTTGTAACCAAGACAATCTTAATATGGTCAAGGAATTGTTGGAAATCGTTGAAATTAATGATTTTATTATCGTTCAAAAACAAACCGAACTTTCTGGTAAAACGATTGTTTTTACTGGCTCTTTGTCAATTTCAAGAGACGAGGCAAAGGCAAAAGCCTTGGATTTAGGGGCAAAGGTAAGTTCTGCTGTATCAAAGAAAACGGATATAGTGGTTGTGGGGCTTGATGCTGGTTCAAAGCTTAAAAAAGCAAATGAGCTTGGGATAAAAGTCATAAGCGAGGAAGATTTTTTAAAAATTACCTAGAATGATGGTTAAGATGATAAATCATTAAGGCTGATGTTTTGTTATCTTTTGATTTAATCGTTTTATTTTGTTCTATTTCTTGGCTTTTAAAAAATGCCATGTTTGATTTTATTTCTTCTGGATATCTGTTTGGAATTGATTTGATAAGGCTTTCAACAGCATTCAAAGATTTTGCCGTACAATCATTTAATTTTTCTTTTTTTCGCTCTTCGGCTATCCATTTATTTATAGTTTTTAAAAAAGCACCATTTTCGGTTGCGACAATTTCATTTTTTATATATGAATCGATTATCGAATTTACTTTTTTTCTTGTTTCCATAACTTCATTTTTGTTGTGTGAAGCATTTTCAAAAGTAACTAATTTGAAAGTA
>JAKJEU010000142.1 GCA_022705265.1 Pseudomonadota bacterium
TATGTCGATTTTTTAAAGAAAATAATTGATGACAAAGATGTTTATCAATCTGCATATGATAAAATCGAAGCAATGGCAAAAGATGTTTTAGAAGATAGAAAAGTTTTTAAGTTAAAATCGTTATATAAAGAAGTATTAAAAACTTTTAAAATTGATGAAAAACATGAGGTTTCTGGGGCAAAGACCGAGATTTCAAGCGAACCTTTGGCATTGAATTTTTTCAAAATGGTTTTTGCCATGGTGGCTTTGTCAATTGGGCTTTTAAGTTTTTTCCAAGCTAATTATTTTGAAAATAAATTAAAGTCAGTGGATACATATACTCTGAATGTGTTGTCAGTTAACAATGAAAAATTTGATAATTTGTTTAATCTTGTGAATGAAAGCGTATCTTCAAGCGTTGTTCAAAGTATTTTTGAAAAAATATCAAGCGCAATAATTTTCACAAAAATGTCTTTTTCCTTGTCGCAATTTATCCTTGATTTTGGAAAAAATTGGTTTTTTATGCCTTTGCTTCCTTTGTTTTTTACCTTTTTGTCGTTGTATTTTGCTTTTGGAATGAAAAACAAAATAAGTCGCAAGTTTTATGGAGTTGCAAGAATTTTCTTTGTATTTGCATTTTTATTAAGATTTTTTGTACCACTTAACTCCTATGTTTTGGCAAAAACTGATGAATATGCTCTGAACACGGTTTATGAACAAGGATATAAATCTTTTAAATCCTATGTTGAAAATGATAAAAAGAGTGATAAAAAAGCAAAACAACAATCAGAAAGTCTTGAAAAACAAACGATAAAAACATCAGGAGATATGTTGGCGATACTTTATTTAAAATCGCTAATCTTACCTCTTCTTATTTTGCTTACTTTCAAAAGGTTTTTAAGTTTTAAATAAGTAATAAAAAAGGCTCTTAAAATTAACTAAGAGCCTTTTTTTTTAAATCAATTTAGACTATCTTCCTTTGATTACTGGTCTTGGATTTTCTCGTTCAAGAGTGTCAAGAATCATTTCAAGGTAAGCTATGGTAATTTTTAATTTTTCTTTTGCCTTTGCAGGGTAAGTTTCATCTTTTAAAAGTCTCATACCATCAGAAATTCGTGAAGCAACAACAGTCTTGTCCACCTTGTCCGTAGCAATAGCTTCATCAACCAAAATAACGCAATTATCGTTACTTGCTTCGACTATGCCACTTCCGATAAAAAATCTTTTACCAGCGTCGTTTTTATTTGGTAAAACATCTCTGTTATCGCATAAAAGCAACATTCCATATTCAATATGAGAGATAATAGGGGCTCTTCTTGAAAGAAGTGCAAAGCTCCCCTTAACTCCTGGCACAATAACCATCTCAGCTTCGGCTTCTACCTCAAGCTTTGTCGGAGTTATAAGTTTTACTTTTACTTTTTCTGTCATGTTACTTTTTAAACCTTTTGTTTAATCGTTATTTGTTTTTGCTTTGGATTTTTTTGTAATTTTCGATAACATCTTCAATTCCGCCAGCCATAAAGAAGCAAGATTCAGGAATATAATCATATTCACCTTCAATGATGCCTTTGAAACCTTTAATAGTATCTTGAAGATCAACATATTTACCTTTAATGCCTGTGAAAACTTCGGCAACAAAGAAAGGTTGAGATAAGAATCTTTGAATTTTTCTTGCTCTTGCAACGGTTAACTTGTCTTCTTCTGAAAGTTCGTCCATACCCAAAATTGCGATAATATCTTGTAAAGATTTATAAGCTTGCAAAATTCTTTGAACTTCACGAGCAACGAAATAATGTTCTTCCCCAACGACATCAGGAGATAAAATACGGCTTGTACTTTCAAGAGGATCCACAGCAGGATAGATACCAAGGTCGGAAATAGCACGATTTAAAACCGTAGTCGCGTCAAGGTGAGAGAAGGTAGTAGCAGGAGCAGGGTCGGTCAAATCGTCCGCAGGAACATAAATAGCTTGAACCGAGGTAATAGAACCCTTGTTAGTTGAAGTGATCCGTTCTTGCATCGCACCCATATCAGTACCAAGAGTTGGTTGGTAACCCACAGCAGAAGGGATACGACCAAGAAGTGCAGAAACCTCAGAACCGGCTTGCGTAAAACGGAAAATGTTATCCACGAAGAACAACACATCTTGACCTTCTTCATCACGGAAATATTCAGCAGCGGTAAGACCAGTTAATGCAACTCTCGCTCTTGCTCCTGATGGTTCGTTCATTTGTCCGTAAACCAAAGCCACCTTAGACTTTTCAGGGTTTTCAAGATCAATCAAACCAGATTCCATCATTTCGTGGTAAAGGTCGTTTCCTTCACGAGTTCTTTCACCCACCCCAGCAAATACTGACAAACCACCATGAGCCTTAGCAATATTATTGATAAGTTCCATAATAACCACGGTTTTACCCACGCCAGCACCACCGAAAAGCCCGATTTTACCACCTCTTGAATATGGTTCCAAAAGGTCGATAACCTTAATTCCAGTAACCAAAATCTTACTTTCAGTTGCTTGTTCAACAAAAGAAGGAGCAGGTTTGTGAATAGGGCTTGTTTTGGTAATTTTAACAGGGCCTCTTTCATCCACAGGTTCGCCGATAACATTGATAATTCTTCCCAAAATATCGCGACCAACAGGAACTGTAATCTCGTTTCCAGTATCAACAACTTTTTCGCCTCTGACCATACCTTCGGTAATACCCATAGAAATACATCTTACCACAGACTCTCCAAGATGTTGCGCAACCTCTAAAACAAGTTTTTTATCGCCATTTTTAGTTTCAAGAGCAGATAAAATGCTTGGTAATTCGTCTGGTTTAAACTTTACATCAACGACCGCACCTAATACTTGAGTTACTTCTCCGATACTTCCTTTTGCCATTTTGTTTTTTATCCTTAAAATAAGTTATAATTTAGTTTTAAAGAGCCTCTGCCCCTGAAATAATTTCGATTAATTCCGTTGTAATCATTGATTGTCTTGTTCTGTTATAAATTAATGCAAGTTTGTTTATCATTTCTTTTGCATTTCTTGTCGCAGCATCCATCGAAGTCATTCGTGCAGCATTCTCAGCCACAAATGATTCCAAAATCGAGCGTGAAATAAGATTTTGAACATAATCAGGTAAAACTTTTTCCAAAATTTCTTTTTCACTTGGTTCGTAATCGTAATCAGCTTTTTGATTTTCTTCATTCTTAAATTCTTGTTCAAAGTCCTTAATGTTCAAAGGAAGAACTTGCTTAACAGTAGGTTTTTGAGTAACCGTAGAAACGAATTCATTATATATCACAGAACAGCAGTTAAAAGCATTGTCTTCGAAAAGATGTTCAATCATAGCACCAACAGTTTCGTCAAAAAAGTTTAACTTTTGAGGTTGATTGTCATCGTTTTTTGAGGTTTGTTTAAATTCAAGATCTTTAAATTCTGAAATCAAAGCGTCTCTTGCTTTTTTTCCCACAAACATGATTTGGACATCTTTGCCTTGTTTTTTAAGGTCGGTGATGGTTTTTTTTGCCAAACGAGCGATTGCAGAGTTAAATCCACCACAAAGACCTTTGTCAGAAGAAACAATCAACAAAAGATGTTTTTTATCATCGCCGTTTCCTTTGATAAGTAAAGGCATTTCTTGGCCAGTAGGGCCATGAGCAATAACATTTTTTATCAATTTTCCAACAAGATATTTCATGCCTTCTGAATAAGGGCGAGTGGCATTAAGAGCATCTTGGGAACGACGCAACTTAGCCGCAGCAACCATTTTCATGGCGGAAGTTATCTTTTTTGTTGAATTAACAACGGCGATTCGTTGTTTTAACTGTTTAAGATTTGCCATTTAACTTTCCTATAAAAGTTTTAGTGAATTTTTCCAAAAATGCTTTTAATTTTGCCTCATTTTCTTCTGAAATCATTTTATCTTTTTGGATGTCATTCAAAATATTTGGAGCATCTTTTTTGATTGCTTTTATAAATTCTTCTTCAAACTCTCCAACTTTTTTCACAGGAATATTTGCAAGATATCCTCTTACACCCGAATAAATTGAAACAACTTGTTCTTCAACAGGCATAGGTTTAAATTGTTTTTGTTTCAAAAGTTCAGTTAATCTGTCGCCTTGGGCCAAAAGTTTTTTTGTGGAA
>JAKJEU010000143.1 GCA_022705265.1 Pseudomonadota bacterium
TACCGATTACGATAATACTATATCTCCGTTAAGCTCTTATAAAAACGCTTCCAACAAAAGAGATTACATAAAACATTATTGCGATTTCATGAAAAAACATGATGAATTTTCAATCGTTTATTCTTCGGGAAGAACCATCGAAAGCATGTTAAGCGTCATTGAGGAATTTGACCTTCCAAAACCTTTGTATATTATTGGGGCGATTGGTACTGAAATATTTGACTATAAAAACCAAGTAATTTTAAAAGAATGGGAAGATTTTATAAAAGATGATAAATGGAACCCATCGAAAATCATGGAAATAATAACGAATCTTGAACTTCAACCTTTAAGAAAACAAACAAAAAATCGCATTTGTTATTATCTTTCATCAAACGAAAATGGTGAAGTAAACGATGTCGCTCGTAAGTTAGAAGAAAATGATATTAACGCTGATGTCGTTTATTCCAGCAACAAATTCCTTGATATCGTTCCAAAAGGAGCAAACAAAGGTTCGGCTGGTATTTTTATATGCGACTTGCTTAACCTTGATTTAAAAAAAGTTGTAATCAGCGGAGATTCTGGGAATGATTTAGATATGTTCAAAGAAAATTTTGGTTTCAAAATTGCTCCTTACAACATTGATTATGACTTTTACGACAACATCAAAGGCATGAAAAATTTTTATTTAGCGAAAAAAGATATATCTTATGGTATTGTTGAAGGGTTAGAAGAATTTTTAAAACAAAAGAGAGAAATATAAAATGAAACTTTTACATATCACCGATTATGATGGGACTTTGATTCCTGAAATTTTTGATGAAGAAATGGAAAACAAAAAAGAATATGCCATGCTTCATGCTGACGCTTATTCCGATTTCATTAAACAAAACGAAAATATAAAAGTAATATATTGCACAGGGCGAACCGTTGATAATATTGCAAACATGATTGATACTTTAAATCTTCCAAAACCTGATTATATTATCGGAGCCGTGGGAGTTGAAATCTTTGATGTTAAGAATAATGCAATGTTAAAAGAATGGGAAGATTACCTTAAAACTTCGAAATGGGACAATGCAAAAATCAAAGAACTTACCAAAGATTTTGAAATATTACACGAAATGCATCAACGCGAATATCGTTTTTGCTTTAAAACTGACGGAGTTTCCTCCCAAGATGTTGAAAATTTAAGAAAAAAGCTTTTTGACAATGGTTTAGAAGTTCACACAATTTATTCAAGTTATTATTTTGATATTATCCCTCTTACAACCAACAAAGGAAAAGCGGGCGTATTTTTAGCAAAATATCTTGGTTACCCTTTGAAAAATGTTGCAATAAGCGGAGATTCAAGAAACGATGCAGATATGTTTAAAGAGGATTTTGGTTTTAAAATCACTCCAATAAACGCCGAAACCGAGCTTTTGGAAAAAGTAAAAGATGTAAAAAACTTTTACCAATCAAAGGATAAATATTCTTTTGGAACCATTGACGGATTAAAACAATTTTTAAAAATTAAACAAGGATAACTAATGTATTTTCATATTACCGATTATGATGGCACCATTATGCCTAATGTAAAGGACAAGGATTTTCAAACCCTTAACGCCAAATATTATACCAATTTTATAAATTCAAGAAACGATATAAAAGTAATTTATTCCTCGGGACGAATTGTTGAAAGCACCTTGCTTGAAATTGAAAAACATAACCTTCCAAAACCAAGTTATATTTTCGGTGGCATTGGTTCGCAAATTTATGATTTTGAAAACAAAAAATACATTAAAAATCATAACCAAGAAATTGAAAACGACAAATTTGATGCAAAAAAGATAATCGAACTTATCAAAAAAGAAGGTCACATATTGGCAGATTTCAACAATGAACATAAAATTTGTTGCGATTTTTTAAACCCAAGCCATGAAAGCCTTAATGATTTTCATGCTCAAATTGAAAAAATGGGAATTAAAGCTGCACTTTATTTAAGTGGCTCTAATATTCTTGATATCGTTCCAAAAAGTGTAAGTAAAGCTAAACCTATACACTTTATTGCGAAAATGCTTAAACTTGATTATAACGATATCGTGATAAGTGGCGATTCTCATAATGATGTTGAAATGTATAAAATTAATGCAGGAGGCAAGATATTGCTCCCTAATGCTGAGCAAACTTTAAAAGACGAAATAAAAGACATGAAAAACATCATCAAAGTCAAGGAAAAGTATGCTTTTGGTGTGGTTGAAGGAATTCAAAAATTTATTCAATCAAAATAATAAAAACATAATTTAAGATGACATATTTTACAAAATCTTGTAATTTAAAATCATTATAAATTTTAACAAATTATTTTTAAGAAGTGAGAAAAATGAGCAAATTACCTATATGGAATTTAAAAGATCTTTTTGATGGGATTGATGACCCTAAAATCGAAGAACTTTTTAAAAAAATTGATATTTCTGTAAATACTTTTGTAAGAAAAAACGAGGGAAGAATTATCGAAATGGACGATGATTCTTTTGGTTCTTGCATTTCTGAATACGAAAGAATGTGCGAAAGCATGGCTAAAATTTCGGCCTTTTCTTTCCTTAAATATTCCGAAGATGTAACAAACCAAGACATTGCAAGATTTAACCAAAATGTAAGGGAAAGATTGAATAATTTTTCAACAAAATTGTTATTTTTCACTCTTGCAATTAACAAAATCGATGATGTCATAATGGAACAAAAATTAAAATTTCCTGCGGCAAAACGATATGCTTCTTGGCTTACTCATGTAAGGGCTTTTAAACCTTATCAATTAAGTGACAGAGAAGAAAAATTATTAAATGAAAAACACTCTGTATCTGCTAATTGGGTTCGTCTTTACGATGATATTTTGGGAAAAATGGTGGTTGGCAAGGAAAAATTAAGCCTTACTCTTGCCTTGGAAAAACTTTCCCATGAAAAAGAGTTGGTAAGAAAGAAATATGCTCTTGAAATTGCAAAAACCTTAAAACATGATTTGGATAATGTGACCTTAATCATCAACACAATTGCAAAGGATAAGGAAATCGAAGACAGATGGAGAGGATATAAAACCCCTATTTCCGAAATGAATTTGCATAACAAGGTCGAAGACGAAATCGTTGATACTTTGGTGTCTGCGGTCAAATCTAATTACCAAGATATTTCCCATAAATATTACAAACTTAAAGCAAAAATGATGGGTAAGAAAAAGCTTGAATTTTGGGACAGAAATGCACCAATAAGCTTTGATAATTCAAAAGAAAAATCTTACACCTATGACGAAGCAAAAACCATTATTCTTGATGCTTTTAACAAATTTTCTCATGAAATGGGCGATATTGCTCAAATGTTTTTTGATAAAAATTGGATTCATGCCGAAATTAACAAAGGAAAAATGGGTGGTGCTTTTGCCCATCCTGTAACCCCTTCGGTGCACCCTTATATTTTGGTTAATTTCACAGGCAAAGCAAGAGATGTCATGACACTTGCCCACGAACTTGGACACGGCGTTCATCAATGGCTTGCTTATCAAAACGGATATTTGATGAGCGACACTCCTTTGAATTTTGCCGAAACTGCCTCTGTTTTTGCGGAAATCTTGGTTTTTGACAGTTTAATTGAAAAAGAAACTGACATAAATGTTAAAAAGTCTATGATTTGTGAAAAAATCGAAGACAAAATCAACACAGTAATAAGACAAGTGGCTTTCCACGAATTTGAATGCGAAGTCCATTACAAAAGAAAATTAGGCGAGCTTTCCAGCAAAGATTTAAGCGAAATTTGGTTAAAAGTTCAAAAACAAAGCTTAGGAACAGCTTTCAAAGACAATAAAAATTACGAAAATTATTGGACTTATATAAGCCATTTCTTCCACTCTCCGTTTTATGTTTATTCATATGCCTTTGCTGATTGCATAGTAAACAGTCTTTACAAAATATATTCCGAAACTGATAATAAAGAAAAGTTCGTAATCAATTATATCGACATGTTGAAATCGGGTGGAACAAGAACTCATGAAC
>JAKJEU010000144.1 GCA_022705265.1 Pseudomonadota bacterium
GAGCCACCTGTTTCAACTTCTCTTTCAATGTCGATAATGTTACCGCGGCCAACTCTTGCTTGGCAAGTGATGCGAGCAGGTCTTCCAAAAGAAAAATTACCAAACTCATAAACGACCAAGGCATTTATTTGACCAACTCTTTCGCCTTCGGTGTCAATCATGATTGTACCGCGTTTGATTTGTTCGGTCATTTTTTCACGAAGACGGTCGGAACGCCTTATTCTTGCTTCGATGGCTTGTTCAATATGATTTTTACCAACAGAATTTGAATTGTTAAGTTTCGCATGGAAATCCGCTTCTTTCATAATGTCAGAAATCAAAGTTACATGAGCGGTTAATTTTTCGGAATCTTCGGAAACTCGTGAAGAATATTCAATCAACCTTGCAACAGCGGTGCGGTTAAACGACCTTAAATCATATTTTTTTGCCAAAGTAGCAATAAGTTTTGCATATTTTGAAATGTTTTCGACATTGCGTTCCAAAGTAGAGGTGAAGTTAGCTTCCACTTTAAATAATTCTTGGAAATCAGGATCATTATCAGCCAAAAGATAATAAAGATCAGGTTCGCCGACCAAAATTACCTTTACATCTAATGGAACTGGCTCTGGGTCTAGGGTTATAGTGCTTAAAGTACTATCCTCGTCGCCAGATTCAAGAGTGATTTTTTTGAATTTTAAACATCTTTTCAAAGCGTCCCAAGCATTTGGTTGGTTTAACAAATCTCTTGCTTCGATTATCAAAAAGCCACCATTTGCTTGATGTAATGCCCCAGATTTAATCAAATTAAAATCAGCAATCAAAGCACCGTATTGTTGCAATCTTTCCATTCTTCCAAGTAAGTTTGAAAGAGTAGGATGTTCAAGTTTTACAATCGGGCAACCGCTGTCATTTTCGTTTTTGACCAAAACATTGACCTTATAACGCCTTAATGCTGGGTTTTCATTTTTCTTAGAAGGACCAATAGGAGTTGCGATCATTTGACCTTCTTCGTCAACACCAGCTTCCATTTCTTCGTCGCTTAAAAACAAATGGACATTATCAATTATGTCGTTATTAAGATCTTTGATGTAATTATATACAGAGCGGATGTTACGATATCTTTTTTTAATGTCTTCGAAAATATGTTTAACGGCGAAGTTTGCGACTTCTTCATTAAGTTTTTCGATTAATTCTCTTTGTTCTTTTTCCCATTTTGGAACATCTTTAACAGCCTTTTCAAGGTTTGCTTGCGCTTCGTTAAGGTCTGCTAATAATTCTTTTTGTTCTTCTGGGTCAAGTTTGTCAAAAGCCTCAGGAGTTAATACTTCACCATCCTTTGTCGGAGCAACAACAAGCCCAACAGGCATTCTTAAAATTGATACATTCTTACCGCTTGTACTTTTTTGAAGTTCGTTTAAGTAATCGGTTTTTTGTTCTTGGAAACGGTCTTCGATTACTTTTAAACGGTTTTTATATTCTTCTCCTTCAAAAGCAGCAGGAATTGATACTTCCAAATCTTGGATAAGCTTACTTATGTCTTTTGCAAACATTGAACCCATACCAGCAGGAAGCCTCAAAGCTTTTGGCTTATGTTCTTCGTTAAAATTGTGAACATAACACCAATCATCAGGAGTATTTCCCTCTTTTGCAAGAGTTGACAAGACATGTTTTACGAGGTTGTTTTTTCCTGTGCCTTCTGGTCCGACGCAAAAGATATTGTATCCTTCTGCTACAACTCTTAACCCGAAACTTATGGCAGAAGAAGCTCTTTCTTGGCCAATAGGCATATTAAGAGTTTCAAGTTCTGCTGTCGTTTTAAAAGGAAGCAGTTCAAGATCACAAGCTTTATAAAGCTTGTCGATTGATAACGGTTTTACAGTCATTAATTAAAATCTCCTTTTAGTTGTTCTTTTTAAAAAGCTTCCATTTGTTTTGAAACTTTGTCAGGAACAGGGTTTAATATAGGTTTAAGTTTTACTAATTCACCTAAGTTGCTTTGAAGGTCAATTTTAATCAAAGTACCAATACCATCTTTATGAATTTCTGGGTTAAGCCCTTCAAGTTCAAGGTCGATTGTATAAGCTTCGCCATTATTTGTGTTTGGTCTTCCTTTTATTTTTGCAACGATACGGTCATAATTAAAGTCCGATAAAGGTTTTAGTTGTTCTTTTAACTCTTCATTATCAAACATAAAGTCATCAAATACATATTTTAATAAGCCTTTGTCGGCAGCTTCGATCGAGCTATCGGTATATATGAAGCCTCTTGAAATATAAAATTGTGCTTTACCATTAGCTTTACCATTAATTGATAAGCCAGTCATTTTAAGATTTCTGGTTAAATCTCCAAGATCGATTCCTTTTATTACAGTGTTTAACACACCACCGCTTAAATTAAATGGAATAAAACTTTTTTCAACGAGTTTGATGCTTCCATTTGCAAGGGTTGAAGAAATATCATCAACAATAATACGATTATTTCCAGTTATTCTGAAAGTCATGGTGTTATCATACACAGGATATCCAATATCAATCATGCTTGCATAAAGTGTTTGTTCTTCATCAGTTATGATAGGATAAAAGCTTTTAAATCCAATAACACCATTTAAGTTATTAAATTTGACAGCGCCCCAGTTAAATGATGAGTTTTCAACCAAAAGCTTTGTTACGCCATCAAAAGAACCGTTATTGATGATGCCGTTACTATTAACAGCCAAAGAACCGTTGAATCTTGCAACATACTTAGCAAAATGTGGTGATATATTTGATAATTGAGCGCCACCATCAGCAAAAGTTATTTTTGGTATTTTAAGAGAATATTTTCCAGTATCATCAGTAAGGTTGTATTCACCTTTTATATCCACCAATAAATCTCTTTTTAAAGAATTAAGTAATACTTTGAAATCATATCCTGTGAACATAGGGTTTAATTCAGCTTCACCAGTGAAAATAGGTACAAGTGTTTCTTTGCCAAGGAAATGAACTTCTTCACCTGAAACTTTAATTGCAGGGTAAAGATCAGTTTTTGCAAAAACAGAAGTTCTAAGTCCAGCAATTCCAATTAAATTATCAGAATAATATCCACCATCACTCATAATATTTATTTCATTTATCATGCCAGATGGATTAAATGTTCCTTTTATGCTTGCAAGTCCGAGATTCATTTCAATTGGTTTAATGATAAAACCAGAAGAGTAAGAACCTTTAAGCATAGTATCATTGATATTAAATGAATATTCGATTATGTTTTCATCATTTACTTCGATTAAAGGAGCATTATTATCTGGCGTAATGTTGAAATTTGTAACACCTTCTTCAAAGGCAATTCTGTGTTTAGGATTTTTCATTATAATATTATCAGCAGATAATAACGAAGGTTTTTTAAGCACAAAAGAACATTTCTGTTTTACACAAGAAATTTCACCATCAAGATTTGTGTTAATATTATTCAAGTCAAAAGTATCATTTTTAATTGAACTTATTTTTAAATTTAAAGGTAATTTTCCTTTAAATTGGAAAGGAGAACCAGCAAGATTTGCTTCTTTCATATCTAACTTAATAGCAGAAGTAAATCTATTTTCTTTTGATTTGTCGATATCAAGTTTGATTTCTGATGCGATGTCAATTCCACCTTTTAAAGAAGGGGTTGATTTTGCCTCAAATGAAATTCCTTTATCATCACTTGTTTCGCCTTCGAATTTTATTTCTAATAAATCGATTCCTTTCTTGCTTTTTTTCAAAGTAAGTAAGCCAGATTTTATAGTAGTTTCAATATTATTAAATTTCTTTAATTGTCCTTCTGATACTTCGATAAAGAAATCAGCTTCGTTATAGTTTCCTGTAAAACCAATTTTACCTTTGAAATTAATAAGATCGGAAGAAACGGTAACAGGAAGAGAACTGCTTATTTTATTATTTCTTACAGCAGTATTTTTAGTAGAAAAGTTAACCTTAGCAAAACCGAAATCAGT
>JAKJEU010000145.1 GCA_022705265.1 Pseudomonadota bacterium
TTTCTGGAATTTCTCCGGTAGTTTCAAAGGAAACGGTGGTTAACAAGCTTAAAAATCTTCTTTTAATCCATGGAAGCCGTGATGATGTTGTGCCTCCTCTTGCGATTGAAATATCAAAAAAAGTTTTAGCAGGTTTTGACATAACCCCAGAAGTTTTCATAAGCGAAGGCATGAGACATGAAATCAATTTCGAATCTCAAAAAAAGGCTTTGGACTTTTTAACAACTAATTTTCAAGGATAGATTTATGATAAGCAATAAAAATTCTCTTATTTTTGATGGAAGAAGCAAATCTTTATACGAAAGCGATGACAAAGATACTTATGTCCTTAGTTTCAAAGACAGTGTGGAATCAAGCTCTTGTGGTAAAAAGGGTGAAATCAAAAACAAAGGGAAGTTTAATAATTATATTTCAGAATTTCTTATGATGCATTTATCAGAAATTGGAATTCCAAACCATTTGATAAAACGAATTGACGGAACAAACCAACTTGTCCAAAAAACCGAAGTATTTCCATTAAAATTTATTATAAGAAATCATGCCTCTGGACTTATGGTTGAAAAACTTAAAATTCCAGAAGGTACAATCCTTCCTCGTTCTATAATCGAATATGTGTATAAGAATAAAGGGCTTAATTTTCCACAAGTATCAGAAGAGCATATAACCGCTTTTTCATGGGCAAAAACCCGTGAACTCGATGAAATTGTTTCCATGCTTTTAAGGATAAACGACTTTTTAACTGGTCTTTTCCTTGGCATTGGCATAAGAATGATTGATTGCTCTTTGGAATTTGGCAAACTTAAAATCGGAGACGAAACCAGCATAATTCTTGTTGACGAATTGTCCCCTGATAACATAAGGCTTATAGATATTAAATCAAACAACCGCCTTGACAAAGACCGCTTCCGTCTTAATCTTGAAAACCAAGAAATCGGATATTACGAAGTCGCAAAAAGACTTGGCTTGAATGTTAAATAATTAAAGCGTTGTCTTATTTTCATATAAATCAGGTAAGTCATTTTCAAACAAGATGACATCGCCTGATTTTGCATTTTCTTTTATCCATTCTTTTGCCAATTTAAAATTATCAAAACTTATCGCTCCTTTGACTTCTTTTACAAAAGAAGGAATTCGCAAAGGGCTTACAACCAAAGTAACATCAGCACAATCATTGGCCATTTTTCCAACTTCTTCATGAGCCGTATCATGCATATCGCCAAGTTCAACCATGCCAGGTGTAACTAATATAGTTCTTCTTCCCGCCATTTTGAAAACCTTTAAAACTTCCAAAGCCGACTTAAAACCAAAAGGATTAGAATTATAAGCATCGTCAAGATATGTTATGTCTCCGTTTTTGATTACTTCTAAACGGTGAGTGATTTGGGGGAGCGTTTTCACAGCTTCGGTAATAACATCAATATTAATGCCAAGTTTAATCGCAAATAAAATCGCCAATGCAATGTTTTCCACATGGTGAATCCCAAATAATGGAGCCTTTATATTATAAGTTTCACCTTTATACAAAATATTAAATTCAATTCCTTCGGTTGTTGTTTTTTTATCGATAATTGATAAATCTTTTCCTAAAACTACATCGCTATCTTTGCCGTATTTCGAAATGAATTCGTCCTTGACCATATAACCATTTATTGCAAAAACACCACTTACAGCTTGTGACAATTCGAACTTTGCCTCAGCAACTTTTTCAATTGACTTAAATCTTTCGTAATGAGCATTACCAACAGCGGTCAAAATCCCGTGTTTAGGATTAACAAAATCGCATAATCTTTTAATCGAACCGACCCCATAAGCGCCCATTTCTACCAAAAAATATTTATGATTAGAATTTAATTTTTCTCTTATAACCCTTGAAATCCCCATCATAGTATTAACACTTCCAGGAGTATGCAAGCAAGGGGTAACAAAAGCCAATATATGAGATAAAATATGCTTAACCGAAGTCTTACCATAAGAACCCGTAATACCAATAACGATTGGATTAATTTCTTTAAGCTTTTCAGTCGCCTCTTTGACTATTTTCTTTTGGATGTGGTTTTCAAGAGGGCTTAAAGCAAGATTTCCCAAAACCAACATAAATGGTAAAATTTGCAAATAAGCAAAAACACCGTAATCATTAAGGTAATTTAAAGATAAAAACAATGAAACAAAACTAAACCCAAAAGTTACAAATAAAATTCGTCTTAATCTTATAGTCAAAGCCAACGCTTTTTTTGCATTTTTTATGCTGTTTCTGTCAAACATTGCAAAAACAATCATAATCAACGCCATAATTTCGTGGTAAAAATTAAAACCTTTAACAACGAAAGAAGTCGCAAACACAACCAACAAACAAGCTGATAATTTTTTATCAACCAGCCTTAATTTATGAAATACGAGTTTCAAAAATCTTTTTCCATCATATTCCTCTTGCTGAAAAAATAACGAATACAAAGCAGTTCTGTAAATTGTTAAAACAACAAGAGCAATATTTAAAAAAATCATTTTTTATTCATCCTTTTTTCTGACAAGTATTTATCAATCGCTTCGGCACAAATTTTACCTTCTGCAACCGCTTGGACCACAGTTTTGCCACCATTAACCGCATCACCTGCTGCAAAAATACCGTCCAAGTTGGTTTGATGAGTATCGCTATCAATTACGATTTTATTTGCCTCATCAAGTTTGATTTTAGGAATAATCTCACCAATTTTATCGCTGTCTTGACCGATTGCGAAAAGGACTCTGTCAGCTTTTATTTCAAATTTTTCAAGATTATTACGATTTACAATAATTTTTGTAACTTCGCCATCTTCTCCAATAATTTCTTCTGGGTTACATTCGAATTCAAAATTTACGCCTAACTTTTCATTCAAAGCAATCTCCGCCTTTGTTGCTGGCATATCTTTTTTAGTTTTACGATAAATAACCGTAACATTTTTTGCACCCAAAATCTTAGCAGTAGAAGCACAGTCCATCGCAACATTTCCACCACCAATAACAATAACATTTTTATCCTTACGATTTTTGCCTTCTGTCATTCTTGCTTCGTAAAGATATTCCATCGCACTTTGAGCACCTTCTAATTCGATGCCTTTAAGTCCCAAAGTCTTTGACATTTGTCTTCCAACTGCGATTAAGAATGCTTCAAAACCTTCTTTTTTAAGGTCTTCAATGGTTAAATCACGACCAATATAAGTATTAAGAACAATCTTAACCCCAAGCTTTTTAACCAAATCGATTTCCCAATCGACAATACTTTGAGGAAGTCTAAACGGTGCAATACCAAAAGATAAAATTCCACCAGCAATACCTTTTGCCTCAAATATTGTAACTTGATACCCCTTCATAGCAAGGACAGAAGCAACCGTAAGAGAAGCAGGACCAGAACCAATCAAAGCAACCTTTTCCAAAGTTTGTGGAAGTTGGTTTAAAACCTTTAATTCATGGTCTTTTTCATAATCGGTAACAAATCTTTGAAGCTTGCCAATTTTAACAGGGCTGTCAACTTTTTTTCTGATACAAGCACCTTCGCAAGTATTTTCCACAGGACAAACTCTTGAACAACAACCACCCAAAATATTTGCCTCTCTGATATGATGAGCAGCACGGACAAAATCCTTGTTTTTAATCATTTGAATGAAAACCGACGGATTAACAGAAGCAGGACAGTTTTTGGTACACATAGGTTTCTTACAACCAAGGCATCTTGCAGCCTCAGCCAAAGCTTCTTCTATTGTAAACGGTTCTTCTACTTCTGTTAAATATTTATCGTCTTTTTTCATATCATTCAAATCCTTATAACCAAGGCATTAATTGTTTTTGTTTTTCTTCGAATTTGGTTATTAAACCATCTTTTTTCAAAGTAATGCCAATTTCGTCAAGTCCTTCAAGCAAGGCAGTTCTTCTAAACTCATCGGTTTCAAATTTATAAATCTTGC
>JAKJEU010000146.1 GCA_022705265.1 Pseudomonadota bacterium
ATGATATTTGGATTTTTTCAAAAGATTTGAAAAGTAAAGATCCAAATTGGACATTGATTGCGACACAAAATATATGAAAAAAATAAAATTATCTTTAACTGATAAAATAACTATTATTTTTGCTTGTGCTTTTTTTGCTCTTTGTTTTTTTGTTTATAAAACAAAAGATAATGAAAAGTTCAAAATTGATAATGCTGTGGTAAAAAAAGAAGAGGTTAAAGCACATACTATTAACCTTAAAAAGGTTGGTTTTAAGGATTTACAAGGTTTTGATAACGAAAATTTTATCGAAGTTTTACCTGTATTAATTAAATCTTGTGAAAAGATTGTTCAAAGCCAAAATGACAGAATTGTAAAGAAAATATATCATGACCAAGCTTGTAAAGCTTTGATGAATATAAGTGATAAATCAAACGAAAATATCAAGAAAGTAATCGAAAAATATTTTGAACCACATTTGGTTTTAAACGAAGATAAAAAATCCTTTGACGGTACTTTTACAGGATATTATAGTGCGGAACTTCATGGTTCTTATGAAAAAGATGATGTTTATAAATATCCTTTATATAAACTTCCTGATGATTTGATTACGGTTGATATGTCTATGTTCACTAATTGCACAAGATGTACTTATGTTGCAAGATATGATGAAGAAAATAAAAAACTTGTACCATATTTTTCAAAAAGCGATATAGAAAATGGAAAAATGGAAAAGGCCGAGGTGCTTTTATGGGTGGATAATCCTGTTGATGCTTTGATTTTGCATATTCAAGGTTCTGGTGTGGTTATATTACCAGATGGAAACGAAGTTAAGGTTAATTATGCGGGAAATAATGGTCATGCCTTTATTGGTATTGGAGCGATTTTAAAATCTTTTGATTTGCTTGAAAAAGGCAAAGGCTCAATGCAAGATGTCAAAGAATGGCTTAACAATAACAAAGAAGAAGCCGAAAAATTAATGAATATCAATCCAAGATACATATTTTTTAGACAAGCCGTAAATAACGAAGGTCCAATTGGTTCTTTGGGTGTGGAATTAACCGAAAAAAGATCTTTGGCGGTGGATAATAATTATATTCCCCTTGGAACTTTTATCTGGCTTGATACTGTAAGTCCTGATGGCGATAAAATTCAGAATTTAATGAGTGCCCAAGATACGGGAATTGCGATAAAAGGTCGTATCAGAGGTGATTTTTATTTTGGTCATGGTGAAAAAGCATTCAAAGATGCGGGAAGAATGAAATCAAAAGGTTTTTATTATCTTATCTTACCAAAAGAAAAACTTATAAAAGAATAAATATGGCAAATAAACAGGATAATTTGATATTTAAAGCTTTGAAAAAAGCGTATTTAGAAGAAAGAATAGATATATTAATGGATATGTCGATTTTAAACCGTTATGGTTCGCCTGTTTATAATCCATGGCATAATATCATTCCTTTGGTATTACCATGTTTATTTGGTCTTTTTTTGATGTTTAAGATGGATATATTTTATGGGCTTTTGATGATTATAATCGGATTTTTTGTTCATAAATTTTATATTCAAACCGTTGTTCATAAGATGATAAGGGATAAAGTGCTTGATATTATATTCAAAGGTCTTGGAAGCTTTGAATATATTTGGTCTATGGGTGTTTTGACTATAATTTTAAAACAAAACACAAAAGTTGGTTGTAAATCTCCAAAAGGTGATTTAAAAGCTTTTGTTGCACTTAATTTATCGGACATGATGATCGATAAAAAAGAAGATAACAGTCTTAAAATGCCTCCTGCTCCACCTAATTTGGACGAAGTGTTGTATAATGCAAAAATAAAATATGATCAAGAAAATCAAAAAAATCAGCCAAAAGAAGAGCAAAATTTAATCGAAGAACAAGAAAATTATGAAGATTTTGAAGAATACGACGAAAACCAATTTAATAACAGATGAGGATAAACAAGTCTGGGAAAATTATGTTAAAAGCGTAAAAAAGATTGAAACGAATAATGTTCCTTTGGTTGAAAATAAAAAGATATTTATAAAAACCTCGTTTGGCAATTTCAAAGATTATTATTTTAAAACATATCTTGATTTGCATGGATATACGATTGAAAAAGCTTATTTAGAGCTTTATGCATATTTATTAGAGGCAAAAAAACAAGGTTTAAAGCATGTAAGTGTTATTACTGGTAAAGGAAAAGTTGATAATGAGGAAACTTTAAATAAGCTTGTCCCGCGGTGGTTAAATGAGAAACCTTTAAAAAATTTTATTTCTTCTTATGAATTTTTAAAACATAACCAAGGTGAATTATTAATAAAAATAAATCAAAAAGGCTCATAAAATATTGTTTAAGAGCCTTTTAATACATTGGTTAATAATAATTATCTTTTATCGTCTGGACCTACACAATACAAAATTTCGCAAAGAATTCTCCATGCGACCAATAAGAAAGCAACTAATATAATTTCTGATAATATTACACTAAGTCTTCCATCAAATATTGCCATTAATACAGAGTATATAAATCTAATAATAATAGCACCAATACCAACAGGGTAAAGTGTATCAAGATGTCTTAAAAGTACTACATCGTCTATATTCATAATTTTGTTTAAAAAATCGTTATTCATAATTGTTACCTCTTAAAATTAAAGTTATTTATAGCTTGAAGGAAGGGTTTTATTGCTTATTTCGTATCCGGAATAACCTTCGGCAAGTCCGTTGGCAAAAGCAAATTCTTGTGAAGATGTGGAATAAATTCGATAAAGCACATCTCCTGCTTGAACTTTGTCACCAACTTTTTTGAACAAATCAATTCCAGCCCCCTTATCTTTTGGAGAACCAGCGACAAGAGCAATTTTACCAATTTGGCTTGTATCAATGCTTTCAACAAAGCCGGTTGCTTTTGCTGTGATATCTTTTGTCATATTTCCAAGAGCAGGTGGAGTTTCTTTACCTTGGGCATTTATCATATTGCTTAAAGCTTCTAATGCTTTACCAGAATCAAGTATTTCTGTGGCTTTTGCATATCCTTGACCGCCTTGTAATTTTGGGTCGAATTCCAAAATTCTTCCTGCTAAGAATAAGGCCTTTTCCCTTAAATCTTGTGGAGCATCAGGCTTACATCTTAAAACCTTCATAACATCACGAGCCTCTAATATAGGGCCAACACCGTTACCAATAGGTTCAGCACCATCAGTAACCACAACATCAATGTCAAGAGCAAGCATATCGCCCACATATTCAAAAAGTTTTCTGAGTTTCATAGCTTCACTCATAGAACGGATTTTAGCAGTAGCACCAACAGGAATATCTACCACCAAATGAGTAACCCCAGCAGCGATTTTTTGAGCAAGTATAGAAGCAACAATTTGTTGATGAGTACTTATACCCAATTTTTTTTCAATATCCATCAAAATAAGGTCAGCAGGAGCCATTTTCATCTTGCCACCATTCCAAACAATCGCACCACCAACACTTTCAGTAATTCTTTGTAATTCTTCTTCGTCAAAATCGACTTTGGCAAGAACTTCCATAGCATCGATATCCGAAGAACATGAAGTAACACTTCTTGGTGCGGTTTTTGGAATACAAAGACCATATGCCGCAATAATAGGAGTAATGATTAAGTTAGTACGATTAGCAGGAACACCACCAATACAATGAACATCTACTACCATATCCCTATCCCATTTGATTGAAAAATTGCTTTCAACCAAGGATTCAGTCATTGCTAAAACCTCTTGTGGAGACATAAAGCTTGAATTTGCAACGATTAAGGCTGCAACTTCGGGTGGAGAATATTTAAAAGATGAAATATCATTTATGATGGAACGATATTCACTTGCACTTAAAATGCCTCCGTTAATTTTTCGCCTTACAGACTCAATACTTGAAGGAGCAGAAGCAGGAGCAATACTTACATCTCCGCCATCTTTTAACCCAAGCA
>JAKJEU010000147.1 GCA_022705265.1 Pseudomonadota bacterium
AATCATTCATTGGCTGTAACTTTCAGCGAAAACTTAGAACTTTATCATTATAATAAAGATTATCGCTTTATGATTGATATAGGAGCAGATGCATACAACCGAAAATATCAAGGGAGAAGTGATGCTGTTTTAAAAATAAGCAACGCTTTTGATGATTGGGTCGAAGTCGAAAAACAAGAAAAAGAAGTCATAAGAAAGTCTGAAACCACCGTTACAATAATGTTTACCGATATTGTTGGCTCAACCAAAGCTACCCAAGCTTTGGGCGATGCGGCTGCTCAAAACATGATTAGAGAGCATAACCAAATCGTAAGAAGAGCTTTGCAAAATAATTTTGGTAAAGAGGTAAAACATACTGGCGATGGAATTATGGCTTCTTTTATGTCTGCTTTTAAGGCTGTGGCGGCGGCGATTGATATTCAAAAAGACA
Organism: Pseudomonadota bacterium; assembly: GCA_022705265.1. Lineage (GTDB taxonomy): Bacteria > Pseudomonadota > Alphaproteobacteria > JAKJEU01 > JAKJEU01 > JAKJEU01. The sequence goes on from JAKJEU010000147.1 coordinate 431, forward strand.
TTTTGGAATATAATCTTAATTCTAAGACAGGAACTTTTCCAATTATGTTAAGAGTTGGGCTTAATGCGGGCGAACCAATTGTCGAAGAAGACGATTTTTTCGGTTCGACGGTTCAACTTGCCGCAAGAATTTGCAACGAAGCAAAGCCAAACCAAATCCTTGTATCTTCTGTGGTAAAAGAATTATCCGAAGGCAAGAAGTTTTATTTCAATGATTTAGGGCTTGTTTCATTAAAGGGAATCGAAGAAAAGAAAAGAATTTATGAAGTAGATTGGAATAAAAGTTAAGATTATTTCTTAACTTTTACTTCTCTTGCCTCAATCACATATGAATTGCTATCATTTGCCTTGAAATAATTTGCTTTTATAATGCATTTTACTTCGCTGTTGTCGTCTTTTACTAAAACAATTTCAACTTCTTGGTTTTCTTGAATTATTTTATTTATATCTTTTATTACATCTTTGTTTTTTATAATGTCTTTGATATTACGACCGCTGTAATCATCAACACTTAAATTACCAAGCAATTTAGCACCGCTTTCATTAATCATGAAAATGCTTTCACCAACGATTATTGCCATGAAGTTAGAACTTACATTAATTATTTTTTTAATCATAATTTGAACATTCAAATCATCATTTAAGCTTATTTTATAATCTTCGGCATTTATTTTTTTGATTTTAATTTCCGGCTCGGATTCTTTTTGTTCGAATTTTGCTTCTTCGTAATCAGAATTGTTTTTTGATTCATCATTCAACCCCTCAGTCAAAGAATTTTCATCAATTTTATTTTCTTCTGTATCTTTTTCAATAACTTCATCTTTAATTTGCTTGTTTTCCAAGTTATTTGGGCGCCTTACCACCCTTCTTATAATCCTTACTCTTTTACCTTCTGCATTCACAGTTTCAATAACTTGTTCGTCTTTCATGAGCTTTCCTCGATTATTTACTTAACATTAAAGAAATTTTACCTTATATTTTAATTTTAAACTATGAAATTTAAGTTAAAAAAGCAATGGAAATTAAGAAAATGAAAAAAACTGATACTGATAAATGCTTCCAAAGCCTCTTGATTAAGCTTCAAGAGTTTTGGGCAAAACAAGGATGCGTAATATTACAACCATATGATGTTGAGATGGGCGCTGGGACTTTTCATCCTGCTACTACTTTACGCTCTTTGGGGAAAAAGAATTGGATGGCTGCTTATCCGCAACCTTCAAGAAGACCTTGCGACGGGCGTTATGGCGAAAACCCTAACCGCTTGCAACATTATTACCAATATCAAGTAATTATGAAACCGTCTCCAAAAGACACTCAATTACTTTATCTTGAATCCTTAAAAGCAATCGGTATCGACCCAATGGAACACGACATAAGATTCGTAGAAGATGATTGGGAAAGTCCTACTCTCGGTGCTTGGGGTCTTGGTTGGGAAGTTTGGTGCGATGGCATGGAAGTTTCTCAATTTACTTATTTCCAACAAGTAGGAGGTTATGATTGCACTCCGGTTTGTGCTGAATTAACTTATGGTTTAGAAAGATTAATTATGTATATTCAAGGTATCGAAAATGTTTACGACCTTGATTTCAACGGCAAAGGCGTAACTTACGGCGATGTATTCTTGCAAAACGAACAAGAACAATCTGCATATAATTTTGAATACGCTAATACTGATATGTTATTCCAACATTTCAAAGATGCAGAGGCTGAATGCCAAAGTTTGATTAACAAAAATTTGGTTTTACCTGCATATGATTGGTGTATTAAGGCTTCTCATATTTTCAACCTTCTTGATGCAAGGGGTGTGATTTCCGTTACTGAACGCGCTTCATATATCGGAAAAGTGAGAGCGTTGGCAAAAGAATGTTGTACTTTATGGATGAAAAAAGACGGGGGAGAAGTCTAATGAGTGAGTTTTTAGTTGAAATTTTTTCTGAGGAAATTCCTGCAAGAATGCAAAAGCAAGCTTCAGAAGACTTTGAAAAACTTATTTGCGAAAGTTTGAAAAAAGAAGGTATCGATTTTAAAACTGTCGAACACAATGTAACCCCAAGAAGATTGGTTTTATTCATTGATGGCTTGCCTAAAAAACTTGAACAATTAGTTGAAGAAAGAAAAGGCCCTTCTGTAAATGCTAATGAAAAAGCGGTGGACGGTTTTGCTAAATCTTGCGGTCTTGAAATCAAAGATTTGTTTAAAAAAGAAACTCCTAAGGGGGAATTTTTCTTTGCCAATGTTAAAAAAGATTTAAAAGACATCAAAGAAGTTTTAAAGGATTCCGTCTTAAATGCGTTAAAAAGCTTTCCATGGCCAAAATCTATGAGATGGGCGGATAACCACGAAAGATGGGTAAGACCTATTAACAATATTCTTTGCATTTTTGATAAAAAGGTTATCGATTTGGAATTTGCAAAAATCAAATCAAACAACCTTACTTTTGGTCACCGCTTCCTTGCTCCAAAGGCTATTACAGTCTCTGATTATGATGGTTATAAAAAAGCATTACAAAAAGCTTATGTTGTTTTAAACAGAGATGACAGAAAGAAAATAATCTTGGAAAATGCTTTGAAAACCGCTACTTCAAATGATTTAAAATTAAAAGAAGATGAAGGTTTATTAGAAGAAGTAACAGGATTGGTCGAATATCCAGTCGTTTATATGGGTATGGTCGATTCTAAATTCATGGAATTGCCAGAAGAAATTTTGATAACTTCATTAAGAAACCATCAAAAATATTTCTGTGTTGCTACCAAATCTGGTAAACTTGCACCTCATTTTATCTTTGTTTCAAACATGATTACAAAGGATAATGGAAAGCAAATCATTGCAGGAAATGAAAGAGTTTTAAGAGCAAGATTATCTGATGCTTTATTCTTCTGGGAACAAGATAAGAAAAACCCTCTTATTTCAAGAGTTGCAAAGCTTAAAGAAAGAGTTTTCCATGCAAAACTTGGCTCTATGCACGAAAAAATTGAAAGAATGATAACCTTGGCTGTTTACATGGCTCGTGAGCTTAAAAAATCCGAACCAGCTTTGGTAGACAGAGCGGTTTTATTATCAAAAGCTGATCTTTCAACTGGAATGGTTGGTGAATTTCCAGAATTACAAGGAGTTATGGGAAGATATTATGCAATCCATGATGGCGAAGATGAAAGAGTTGCTGATGCGATTAAAGACCATTATTCACCTCTTGGACCAAGTGATAGTTGCCCAAGCTCACAAACTTCAATTATAACTGCGTTATCTGATAAAATTGATACTTTGGTAGGCTTCTGGTTAATTGATCAAAAACCAACCAGCTCAAAAGACCCTTTTGCATTAAGGCGTTCTGCTCTTGGGGTTATCAGAATTATAATCGAAAACAAAATCAATCTTAACCTTAAAGATATGATTAAAAAATCTTCTGAAACTTTTAATATCAAAGGCAATATCGTCGATGATTTGTTAAGTTTTATCGAAGATAGAATGAAAATTTACCTTAAAGACAAAGGTATAAGCTA
>JAKJEU010000148.1 GCA_022705265.1 Pseudomonadota bacterium
GTAACATTAATCGGCTTTACATTGCTTTTTTTATAAGTTTTTTTCGTCCTGCTGTAAGAATTTTTTGAATAAGTTGGAGTTTTTCCCTTACCACTGTAACTTGTATTTCGAACCATAACAGTCCCAGGCAAAGCTAACTTTTGCCCCTTACTTATTTTATATGGATATCTTATCTTGTTAACCCTTGCCAAAGAAGACAAGTCCACCCCATATTTCCTTGACACCGAATACAAAGTATCGCCATTACTTACGATATGGACTCTGACCTTTGGTATTACAATTTTTTGCCCCTCTTTAAGCATTAAAGGAGGTCTTAAATTATTAATTGCAATGATATCTTTTACAGGGACATTATACCGCCTTGACAAGGCATAAACTGTGTCCTTTTTTCTTACAGTTATTACTTTGCCAGTTTTCAAAGTTCGTTTTGAATAATAACTTCCGTATCCTCCGCCTCTTACATAAGTATTATTATAAGACGAGCAAGATGTGATAAAAAGTATTATACCAACAAATAATAACTTAACAAATTTCATAACTTATAATATAAAACATTATGTTTAATAAGTGAAACTTTTTTTAAAAATGAGCTTAAATAAAATAAAAAACTTTTAAAAAACAACTTTTTATAATATAAATAGCTATTATGAATGTAAGAACAACTTTATTTTTATGCGGACTTGTTTTAATGCTTTTTGGATTAAGCATGTTTGCGCCGCTTATTGTAAATTTCATGTACGACAAAAGGGAAACTTTGGCTTTCGTATATTCGTCTTTTGTTACCATTTTTTCTGGTGCTTTGCTTACTTTTGCTTTTTATTCTGATGAAAAGAAACTCAAACCAAAAGACATGTTTTTATTTACAACTTTGTCTTGGATTTTGGTTTGTTCTTATGCTGCTTTGCCTTTTTATTTTTCGACACTCAACATTTCGTATACAAATGCGTTTTTCGAAACAATGAGCGGTCTTACCACCACTGGTTCTACGGTTCTTTCTGGGCTTGATTATATGCCTCGTGGGATTTTGTTTTGGCGTTCTCTCCTTCAATGGATTGGAGGTATTGGAATAATCGTTTTGGCTATTGCTATTTTGCCTGTGTTACAAATCGGTGGTATGCAATTATTTTCAACGGAAAGTTCGGATAATTCCGACAAAGCCTTGCCAAAAGCAAAAGAAGTCGTTATCGCAACCGTTTTCATTTACACCATTCTTACAACTTTGTGTGCGATTTTTTATTATGTCGCAGGAATGGGTTTTTATGATGCCTTAACTCATGCTATGACTACTCTTCCTTCTGGTGGATATTCGAATTATGATGCTTCTTTGGGGCATTTCAAATCTCCTTTTATCCAATGGGTGGCGGTCATTTTTATGACGATAAGCGCTACTCCTTTGATTTTTTATTATCATGTTTACAAACTTGATTACACCACGATTAAAAAAGACACTCAAATACCAACTTTTTTAATTGCTCTTTTAACCGTGATTGGAACTTTGTCTTTTTGGCTTTGGGCAAAAAATGGGTTCGTGGATAATTTTGAACCGTTTGTAAGAAGAGTTGCCGTAAATGTCGCGTCCGTCGTATCAACCACGGGATATGCTTCCGAAGATTATAATTTATGGGGTCATTTTTCAATTGCTATATTCTTATTTTTGCTTCCTTGCGGTGGTTGTACTGGGTCTACTGCTGGCGGTATTAAAATGTTCCGCTTTGGTATTTTGTATATCACTATCAAAAAACACATAAAACAAATGATTTCCCCTCATATGGTTTATATTCCAAAATATAATGACAAAGTTGTAACCGACGATGTTATTTACGGTGTTTTGGTGTTTATTGCTATATTCATTTTATCAACAGGTTTTTTCACAATCGCCCTTTGTTTAAGCGGAGTTGATGTTTTAACCGCACTTAGTGGTTGGTTTACCTGCTTTGCTAATACTGGTCCTGGTGCTGGTGATATTATCGGTCCTGCTGGCAATTTTGCGAGCCTTCCTTCTGCGTCAAAATGGATTTTATCCACCGCTATGCTTTTTGGTCGTTTGGAATTTTTAACCATCATGGCATTATTCCTCCCTAACGCTTGGAAAGAATAAGACTAGTCTCTTTTATTTTTATGAAAAAATAACTTAAATTTTAATAATAAAAATTTAGTAAAAGTTTTTCACATCTAAATATTGTTGAAGTTATAATTGAATATAAGTATAAAATAAATAAAAAGATTCTTTAAAAGGATAACCAAACTTATGAAAAAACTAATAGCTTTTGTATTTCTTTCATTTATAGCCGTGTCTTTTTCTATTATGAGTTTAAACGGAAATAAAAAGTTAAATAAAAATATATCAATAAATAAAACTTACCTTTCAAAAAATAATAAAACAAAGAAACTATCAAAAGGTCTTGATTATCAAATCATGAAATTGTTGTTTGACTCATCTTATAATTCAGAACTGTTTTTTTATAACGCTAGAAACCTAACGCGTAAAAATAATACGAAACAATTTGATTTTGTTAACAAGGCATTTATCCTTATTTCTCTTTTTTATTTTTTTAAATTAATAAGATTAAAAGATAAAATAAAAACTATTAAGCTTGCTAAGACGACCTTAACCCTAAGTTTTGCATTCCCTGTTCTTTCATACTATTATCATCATTTTGCATGGATATTTTTTATAATATTCTTGTTTGTTTTAGAATATACTAAAAAAAATGTATCAGGTACAACCTATGATTACTATATTTATAAACTATTTAGCAATATAATTACAGTTCCAATATTTGCGTTTTTATCAATAATATGTCCTTTATCACCTATTCATGCGGTCATAAGTGCAATAATTATTATCACTCCACTTACTTGCTTAAACTTCTTACACTATAAATTTCAAAAGGAGGAGCAAGATACTGAAAAAAATAAAAATATTAGTTTAAAAGATGTATTTATAAAAATCTCATTTTATATCCCTTTAATTACTTTTGTTTATATATTTATTCCAAATCAAAAACATTTTAACAGCATAATATATATATTACCTACATTATATGGATTTTTTGCTACTACTTTTATCCTTATACTGGCGATTTGTTATTATAATTCTAAGGGAATAATCACTTACTATGATAAAGAAAAGCTTTACCTATAAAAAAAGCACCTAAGTTAATTCAACCTATGTGCTTTTTTTTATTAATTTAGCTTTTAGCTATTCCTCGTCTTCGTCATAAGGGAGCCCGCCTTGAAGGACGGTTACCTCTTTACCAAGTGAAAAGTTTTTTACCAAAGTTCCTATTGCCATAACAAAATTCTCCTTAAAAATTATATCGGAAGTTTTCTTATTTTACAAATTGCTGCAAAATATTCGTTTTTTAATTCGTCATTTTCAATTTCAGCAACCAAAACCTTGTCCAAATCAGGCAAAAGCTTGATAACTTCTTTTGGAAGATATTCAAGCAATATCGACCGTTTTGCATCACGATATAATATTGCGTGTTCCCCTCCGTCGTAAAAAAACCGTGGATTATTAGGAGTACCATTTCTTGACCTTATACAAAACAAAAGTTCCTTATTAACATTGATAACAACATCATAAGCACCTTCTTTATCCAAAGACATCTTAAAACTTCCTCCTTATAATCAAATTATCCATTAAGTTTTTTATCGACGATTTCGTTAATCATTGATGGAGAAGCCTTGCCAGCGGTTGCCTTCATGACTTGACCAACGAACCAACCTTTAAGCTTATCTTTTCCAGCCTTAAATTCAGCAACCTTATCAGGAGCGCTTGCAATAACTTCATCAACAGCCTTTTCAATCGCAGAAGTATCAGTTACTTGTTTTAAGCCTTTTTCCTCAACAATAACCTCAGGAGCCTTGCCACTTTCCGCCATGATTGGGAAAATATCCTTAGCAATTTTTCCAGAAATAGT
>JAKJEU010000149.1 GCA_022705265.1 Pseudomonadota bacterium
GAGCATGTAACAAATAAAACCAGCGAAGAAAAATTAAAAGAAGTATACAACAAAATCAAAAACGAAGAAGGCAAAGTTGTAGTTCAAGATTGCCGTTCAAGAGTTGCTAATGCTGGCGGAAAAGGTACAGTATTCATTAACAGCGAAAAAGAATTTATAAAAGCAATCAAAGAATATGACGGCGAACGCAAAGTTGCAAGATTTGTAAATGGTTTTGAAAGTAATTTATCCTTTTTTGCAGGCAATACAGTAAAAGAAGAAGGAAGATTAGGGGCAAAGAAAATCAACCTTACAAAAGACATGGATCAATTTAATCCAGATACTCTTGATGCTATGTTAAAAATGGCAAAAGACGCAGGAATTAACGAAGAAAACACCGTAACCGTTGTTGGTCGTGGTACTTTGAAGGCTGTGGGAGATTCTCGTTTAACCAATTGCGAGGCAAACGGAGTTGGCAATGATATGGGTTTCGTTTTTGATGACAAAGTAAGAAACCAAATCAAGGAAGTTGGTCAAAAATTATCGTCTTTAATGGCAAAAGCAGGAAAAGTAGGTTTAGCAGGAGCCGACATGATAATTGATAAAAACGGTAAGCTTTACATCAATGAAATCAACGACCGTCAACAAGGTCCAACCGCTCAAATGAGTAAAGACGCTGAAAACAACGGTTTACCATCTTTGATTAAGGCTTCAATTCTTGCATCGTACGCTGATTTTGGCGATAAACAAGTCCAAGAAACCTTTAAAACTTTGAAAAAAGAAAGTGAAGCAATCAACGATGCTTATACTTTGTCAAAAGGCGAATTTTATTTAAAAGTCCAAGCAACTCATGAAAGTGGCAAGGTTGAAACTGTGAATAAAAATTTGGCTCCTGGCTTTTATGATTTTGTTAAACAAAAAAATGGCGAATTTAAACTTGATTACTCTTCTTATAAATCACCTGAAACCAAGGTGGATTACCAAACCAACCCAAGCAAAGAGGTTGTAACCGTAAAGCTTGAAGGTGGCGATTATAAAAAAGGCGATAAAGTAAAAGGCGGACAACAATTAATAAGATTGACTGGGGTTGCGGATAAATCTAACCCTCCATTTATCATTGAAAACGGTAAAACAGTTTTAAGTTCTGATTTCGAAAAAGTTGTAAAAGCTTGTTACGAACATATGTTTTATAAAGGTTATATGGACAACAATCCATTGCTTGCCAGGCAAGAGCAAGAAAAGGAAATCAAGGCGAAAAAGAAAAATCTCGCACTCGCGTTTTTGAAAATAAAAGCAGCAAAAGAAAGATAATTATCAAAATTTTAAAGACAAGTTATTTTGTTTTATGTTAAATATTAATAACGGTAAATTTAAGATTTTTAAGGATAAAAATAATGAGGGATAGCATAGTAAATCTTGCGGTGGAGTTGATGAAAATACCATCAATTTCAATTAACCAAAAGGAAACGGAAAAAGTTTTTGATAAAATAGAAGATTTTTTTAAAGGCACAAATAATTTTCATTTAAAAAGAGAAACGAAAAACGGCTATCCCTCAATGCTTATATCTAATCAAAAAGGTGTGCTTGAATTTGATTATTTGTTTCTTGGTCATGTTGATGTGGTTAATGCTTCTGCCCCTCTTTTTGAACCAAAAATTGAAGGGGACAGGCTTTATGGTAGAGGTGCGTATGACATGAAGGGCATGATAAGTGTTATGCTTAATGTGTTTAAAAGCCTTAAACGAGATGATTTGAAAATCGGTGCATTAATTGTCGGAGATGAAGAAGTCGGCGGAGAAAGTGGTGCAAAATATTGGGTCGAGGAGTTAGGTTTAAGATCAAAGGTGGTTTTTGATTTGGATTCAGCCCAAGATATTTCAATTATAAGTAACAAAGCAAAGGCTCCATTTTTTGTGAAATTGATTGCAAAGGGTCGTAATGCTCACGGGGCTAAACCTTGGATAAGCGTGGATGCGAACGAAGAATTGATGATTTCAATTATGAATTTAAGAAAGCATTTTCCTTATTATTCTTTAAATAATGTTCCTGAAACTGAATGGGTTTCAACTTTTCATGTGGGAAATATGATGGGAGGCGAGGGGACAAATATAATCTCGGCTCATGCTGAGGCTATTTTGGATTTTAGATTGACGGACGCTTTAAAGGAGGAGGATTTGGTTGAAATTTTGAATAAATCCTTAACTCCTAGGGTTAATTTTGAAATTTTAAAAAGAAGTTTCGGTGTTGCATCAGATGAAAATAACGAAATTTTGCAAAGATACAAAAAATTGGTCGAAGAAGAAACGGGTAAAGAAGTTGTTTTCAAAGGGCTTAATGGAGCAACTGATGGTCGTTATTTTGGGGCTTTAAAATCGGTGGTGATTACTCATCAATCAAAAGGCGATGGAGCTCATGAAGATGGGGAATGGGCAAGTATTAAGGGGTTTGTTGCAATGTCAAATATTTTGAAAAAGTTTTTTGAAACGGTTTAAAATAAATGGATTTGATAATAAAAAAAGAAACAGTGGACGATTATTTTGCGGTTGAAAATCTTACCCGTGAAGCGTTTTTTAATATTTATATGTCAGGTTGTGATGAACATTTGGTGGTAAGGAATTTAAGGAATACTAAATCTTATATAAATGAATTAAGTTTGGTTGCTTTTTTTAATAACGAGCTTGTGGGGCATATAATGTTGACAAGAGCGAGGGTTGAAAAGGATGAAGTTTTATGTCTTGGGCCGATTTCAGTTTTGCCAAAATTCCAAAGCAAAGGTATTGGTTCAAAATTAATGAAAGATGCCATAAAATCGGCAAAAAATATGGGATTTAAGGCGATTATTTTGCTTGGTAACCCTGATTATTATTCAAAATTTGGCTTTAAAAAATGTAAGGATTTTGAAATATCGTTGGAAAATGGACAATGCTTTGATGCTTTGCAAATTCTTCATTTATCAGAAAATAATAATATAAAAGGAAGATTTATTTATGATAGAGCTTTTGTTGCTGATGAAAAAGAATTAGAAGAATATGAAAAACTTTTTCCTTACAAAGAAAAGACCGAACCAAAAATAAAAATTGAAATTCAAAAATAATAAAAAAACCGTCTTGGGTTTAAATTCAGGACGGTTTTTTATTAAATTTCTTTTAAAACTTCTTTTGGAAGCCAACCTTTTTGTGATTTATCCGATTTTTCACACCAAATCCAACCGTTAAGTTCTCTTTCGCCAAAAACGATTTCTTTTGGCTCTACTTTTAATTCTTGTGCGGAATAATCGGTTATAATATTTCCGTATTCGCCATTATTTTCAACGATTTGAATTGGAACCCAACCTTCGGTATTATTGTTTAAATTATAACAATAAATCCAATCAAGCCAGCCATCTTCAATTGTTGAAAGTTTACCAAGTTTTACTTTTTCGCCTTTTTTCACGAAAATAGGAGCATCATTTTCAGGTGTATGTGTTTTAGTTATTTGATATTTCATCATTTATCTTCGGATGTAAGCATCGAGTGGGTTTTTATCTTTATTCTTTATCTTTTTTACTTCAAAGTCTTCTTTTTTTCGTTCTTCATTTGACTTGAAAATCGAAGAAATAATAGAAGATGTAATATATTCATTTAACGACAAATTTTCCGCTTTTGCACAAATTTTGGCATTGGTAAGTACATCTTCGGGCAATCTGATGGTTGTTTTTTTGATTACTATTTCATCACTCATTTTACATACTCACTTTGAAATTAAATTGTTTCTTTTTTAAAAGGTCGGCTCATAAGGTTGTTTAAGGTTTCTTTTAAATCAGACCTTCTGTCAATTATGTCATTAATCGCCGAAGTAATAGGCATATCGACATTAAGTTCGCTTGCAATTTTCATGACCGCTTTTGTTGTTGTAACGCCTTCGGATACGGTTTTTTTCGAAGCCA
>JAKJEU010000150.1 GCA_022705265.1 Pseudomonadota bacterium
TGGGAATTGCCTGAAAATTTGACTTTCCATTGGGTTTTCAACATGAGGTTCCAAAGCCATATCACCTTTATTTTTTGCGACTCTGAAAAACATATACATCATGGTTAAGGCTTCTAAAAAATGCCCTTCGTTGTATTTTGGGCCTCTAAAAATAATAGGTATGGTTTTAAGGTATGTGATGCTACTTTTTGCATTTGCAATGAAAAACGCACCAAAAGCAGAACCGCCAATAATAATATATTCCGCAGGTTGCCAAAGAACACCAAAATGTCCGCCAACGATGGAATAACCAACAATAACACTTCCAGCGACTGTAATAAGACCAATAATAGAAAACACAACATTACTCCGATTTTTCTTTTATAATAATATATTATTATCATATAAATACAAAAAAGTTAATAAATACTTTCATTAATTTACTTTTTATCTTGAATTTTTGTTAAGTTGCTTTTATTAAAGTAATTGATTGTTTAAAACTAAAATGAAGACATTAAAAAATGAAAAAATATGAAAAAATTTTAGAACGGTATTATAATGAACAAATTGCTACGGCAAAAGACGAAATGGAAATCGAATTTATTAATCGTAAACTTACTCACAGCAAAAGCGTTCTTGCTGATGGCGAAGAATTGATGGAATTAATAAAAGAATTTAAAGAATCTGACGATAAAAAATTAATTGAGTATTCAAAAATTGCTCTTTTGCTCCATGATGTTGGAAGATTTTATCAATTTAACGATGGTAAATATGATATTAAAATGGATCACGGGCTTTTGGGTGCAAAACTTTTAAAAGAACAAGAAGGTATTGATGCTCCTGAAATTTATCATGCTATAAAAGTTCATGATAAAATGGGTTTGGATGATATGTTAAACGACCCAGAATATATTGCATTAGATGATTATAAAAAAAATAGAACTTATCTTATTGCAAAGCTCGTAAAAGATGCGGATATGTATTCTAATTTAAAATTAAGAACCGAGGTTGGTATTGTTACTGCTACTAAAATGGTTGATGAGTTATTTTTTACTCCCGAAGTTTTAGAAGCTTTTGACGAAGGAAGGCTTGCAAATAAAGAATTTGTTAAAAGTATTTTAGATGTTTATGTTTCAATTTTTGCATGGAGTTCAGCATTTAATTATAAAGAAACTCGTAAACTTATTAGAGAAAATGAAGTATTTTTAAAATTTGCGGATAAATACAAAGAATATGTATCATTAAAAGATGCTAACAAAGAAGATAATAAAACCTTGGTAAAAGAAGCTTTGTCAAAACTTGACCATATTATTACTTCATTAAAAGTAAGAGATTATGTTTAATTAACCGCTTCTTAAATTTGATATTGCTTGGTCTTGATTAAAAAGATAAAGCAAAGTCCTTAGATTTTGACCTCGTATGCTTTTAAGCTCGGGGTCATTTTTTATGATTAATCTTGCATCTTGTGAAGCAATTTTAAGTAAATCATTATCCAAACTTAAATCTGCCAGTTTGAATTCAGGAATACCACTTTGTTTTGTTCCTAAAACATCGCCCATGCCTCTGATTTTAAGGTCTTCTTCGGCGATTTTAAAGCCGTCATTAGTGTTTCTTAAAACATTTATTCTTTGTTTTGCAACATCAGTCAAATTATCAGCATAAAGAAGAACGCAAGAACTGTCTTCATCATTTCGTCCGACTCTTCCCCTTAATTGGTGAAGTTGTGAAAGCCCAAAGCGTTCGGAATGTTCGATTATCATAATTGTTGCGGACTTTACATCAATACCAACCTCAATTACCGTGGTTGCTACTAATATTTTTGTTTTACCACTTGCAAAATCGTTGATGGCTTTGTCTTTTTCTTCGGGTTTTAATTTGCCATGCACCATACCAACTTTATCGCCAAAAATGGATTTAAGATTTTCAAATCGCTCGGTTACGGCTTTTAAATCAGATTTCAAAGTTTCTTCGACCAATGGGCAAACCCAATAAATTTGTTTGTCATCACTAATTGCTCTTTTTAAGCCTTCCACGACATCATTGATTTTATTAACATTCATGGCACAGGTTAAAATATCTTTTCTCCCCAACGGTTTTTCATCAAGTATTGATAAATCCATGTCACCATAAATTGTCAAAGCCAAAGTCCGTGGAATAGGGGTCGCAGACATGACCAACATATCCACCATTTTACCCTTTGAAGAAAGTTTTAACCGTTGATGCACTCCAAAACGGTGTTGTTCGTCCACCACAACAAACCCAAGATTTTTAAATTCCACTTTTTCTTGAAAAATTGCATGAGTTCCAACAATTATCCCCGAGTTTCCCTCTGAAATATCCTTTAAAGCCTCATTTTTTTCTTTGGTTTTAAGGCTTCCAGTTAAAAGAGTGGATTTAATTCCCAGTTTTTCACACATTTGTAACAAAGAATTAAAATGTTGTTTTGCCAAAATATCGGTTGGAGCCATAAACGCCACCTGATACCCGTTAAAAATAGCGGTAAGAGAGGCAAAAAAAGCAACCAAAGTTTTTCCAGAACCGACATCGCCTTGTAAAAGCCTTAACATTCTGTTATCACTTTGCATATCTTTGTTAATTTCAGCAATAGCGCGTTCTTGGGCGTTGGTAAGCTTGAAACTTAACATATTTTTTGCTTTTTCTTGTAATTGTGAAGCGTCTTTAAAGGAAACGCCTTTTAAATATTTTCCTTCCTTCCTTAAAATAGCAAGGGCAAGTTGATTTGATAATAATTCATCATATGCAAGCCTTCTTCGCTCTTTTGTAAAATGGCTTACATCATCGATTTTTGTTGGGTTGTGAACCTTTGATAACGAGGAATTAAAATCCGCCCATTTTTGAGATTTTAAAAGCTCGGCATCCAACCATTCTTCAAATTTAGGAGTTACAGACATCGCATCATTTATCATGTTTCGTATCATTTTTTTCGAAATCCCAGCGGTCAAGGGATAAACCACATCATAGGTTGGAATTTCTTCTAATTTTTTTGTGATAAAATCAGGGTGGCTTATTTGTTTTATGCCTTTAAAAGTTTCGATTTTACCGCTTACAAATCGTATTTCATCAATTGGAAGCAATACTTTTAAAAATTCAGGCTTGCCATGGAAAAAAGTCAAAATTATTTCATTATCAAAATCGTCGAAACAAGTAACTTTATATGTTTGCTTGGTTCTCTCATGCCCAATTACTCTTAATTTTAAAATCGAATAATCATAAGCCTCATCAACTGATTTTGCAAATTTACGATTAATAACCGAGGTTGGTAAATGCCATAATAAATTGACGATATAAGGCGATGGAAACAAATTCATAAGGTTTTTAAAGGTTTTTTGCCCAACCCCTTGAATATTATCCATATTTTGAAATAAGTTGTTTAAAATTTCTGGTCTCATGGTATAAATATATCATGAAATTTATTAAAGCAAAGACAATTTTAACTTTAAACAAAGATAAAGAAAGCTTTGGAGGGGTGGATTACAACATCAATCTTTACCGAGGTTGCAACCATAATTGCATATATTGTTATTCAAGAAGTGGCAATTATTATAAAGACGATTTTGAAGAAATTGAAATAAAGGAAAATGCTTTAAAATTACTTGATAAAGAGCTTTCGAATTTAGATAAAACGGCATTTATTTGTACTGGTTCAATGAACGATCCATATATGCAAATTGAAAAGGAGCTTGACATAACGGGAAGGGCTCTTGAAATAATTAAAAAGCATAAGGGCGGAGTTTTAGTAATTACAAAAAGCAATTTAATTACAAAAGATATCGAAAGATTAAAATTAATAAATCATGCTGTTTGTGCTTTTTCGATTACGACTTTTAATGATGAATTGGCGGCAAAAATTGAACCAAACGCACCACTTCCAAGCAAACGCTTTGAAGCTATGAAAAA
>JAKJEU010000151.1 GCA_022705265.1 Pseudomonadota bacterium
AAGGCGAAGAAAAACCAAAATTCAGAGAAGATGAAGAAATTTTGATTGAATATACTCCTGCTATAATTGAAAAAACTATGGGTGGGCTTACAACTTGCCGTTATGGGTTTAAATTTTCGAATAAAACAGAAAGATTTTTAAAAAGGATAAGGATAAATTTCTTTTGGGAATATGGAAAAACTTATAGCCAAGAAATAAGTATTAATGATGTTCCAAAATCTGAAAACAAAGGAAGATTTTTTGATATGCCAAGTGAAGAAAGATGTAATGCTTATTCAATTGTTTCTCCTAAGGCTAAGATAAAAAGTTGTATAATGGAAGGCGTGTCCGAAGTCGAATGTGCCAAAAAGTTAAAGTTTAAGAAATAAATTCATGAAAAAAATTATTTTTTCCGTATTTTTGCTTCTTTTAAGTTGCAATGTTTGTTTTTCTGAGACTTCTCAAATATTGGACATGAGTGATAGAGCTTTGTATCAAGAGATTTTTTCTCTTCAAAGACAAAGCAAGTTTTATAAGGCTGATTTAAAAATAAAAAAACTTAACGACGATATTTTGTTGAGTTATGTTTATGCTGAACGATACCTCCATAAAGATTACAGAAGTAAGTCGGCCGAGCTTAATGCGTGGCTTAAAAAAAATCCTTTACATGTCGATGCATTAAGAGTTTATAATTTATCGGTTAAGAAAAAAGGAAATCCTCCTGTAAGAAAGCCTCAAAAAGGGTTGTCAAGACCAAAGGGAAGTGCTTGTCATATCGCAGACAGCAAAGACCCTGTTGATTTATTATATAAAAGGGGCTTTTCTCATCCTAATAAAGAGGATAGGAAAAAAGCAACTTCTTTGATGAGGAAGATTTACAGAGCCCTTAAAAGAGGTAAGACACTAATTGCAAGAAATTATGTTGAATCAAAAGACGCAAAACGATTATTTTCAAGCATCGATTATGATTCAGCTCTAACAGCACTTGCTTTTGCTTATTATATTGATGGTCGTGATGATTTGGCAAAGGATTATGTCAAAAAAGCAATTAACCGATCGGGAAAAAGAATTATTTTGAGTCATTGGGTTTATGGGCTTATAAATTTCAGAAACGAAAATTATGAAGAGGCATATAAAGCTTTTAAAACTGTGGCTTTAAGCAAAACTAAATATGAAGGTCTAACCTCTGCTGGTGCTTTTTTTACTTCTCGTGCGGCTTTGAAAACGGGAAGATATGAAGAAGTTAACGAATTTTTAAAAATTGCTTCTAAAAATTATTTAAGTTTTTATGGTGTGATCGCAAAAAGAGCCTTAGGGCATGAAAAAGATATCAATTATTACAGTGAAGAAGAAAAAGAAATTCAAGAATATAATGGTAATTTTGATATCCCAGAAGCAAGACAAATCTTGGCTTTGTTCGAAGTCGGTGAAAAAGATATAGCGGAAAAACAATTTAAGCATCTTTTTTATAATGGTAATGCCGAAATGAAAGAATTGCTTATCATGTTTGCCAACGAAAATGGTAAAGAAGATTTGGCAGAGCTTGTGACATTAGAGCGAGGTAAGCTTAATTTAAATACAAAAAGAAATACATATTACCCTGTTCCAAAATGGCAACCACAAACAGGTTGGCAAGTGGACAGAGCTTTGGTCTATGCGTTTATGAGGCAAGAATCTTGTTTTAATCAAAAAGCAAAAAGTAATGCAGGAGCAAGAGGTTTAATGCAGATTATGCCAGCAACAGCAGCAATACTTGCAAAAGATATGAGAATAAAAGATTGGAGCAGGTCTAAGCTTTTTGATCCTGAAATTAATATAACTTTGGGGCAAAAATATATAAGAAAGCTTATGGATTTGGAATATGTAAATCGTAATTTATTTTTCACAGCGATTGCTTATAATGCAGGTCCTGGCAACTTATTAAAATGGGTAAGACGAAAAAATTATAATGATGATCCATTATTGTTTATCGAAAGCATTCCATCAAGAGAGACAAGAGATTTTATTAAAAAAGTTATGAGCAATTTTTGGGTTTATCGAAGCTTACTTAATAAAAATAATCCCTCCTTAGATGAGGTTGTATCTGGCTTATGGCCTATATATACTGATTTAGACGGTGATGAATAATAAAATTTTGTTTGAAAATATTAAAAAATTTTATTAAATTAAAAATATAAGTGGGGATATGGCGCAGTTGGTAGCGCGTTTGAATGGCATTCAAAAGGTCACGGGTTCGACTCCCGTTATCTCCACCATATAAAACAAGGGGTTTAAGCCCCTTTTTTGTTTATTGAAAAATGGTAAATTAGGGTAAATTAGGGTATAAAATTGTACAATTCTTGTACAGTTTTTGTACAGTTATTTAAATATCTTTGAAAACATCGTTTAAAGCGTCTCTTTTTTCACTGTCTAAAATGTGAGCATATTTTAAAGTGGTTTCGATTTTAGAGTGGCCCATGATTTCTTTGGTGATTTTTAAATTTCCGGTTTTCTTTAATATCCAAGTTGCTGCGGTGTGTCTTAAAATATGAATGCTTTTATATTTCATGCCGTCTTTAAAACAACTTTTCCATGCTCTTCGAATTGATTTTATTGGTTTGTATTGATATGTAAAAACATATTCGGAAATTTTTTCAATGTTTTTTAATACTTTAAGTAAAGGGTCGATAATTGGTAAGGTGTGAAGTTTTCCTCCGTCAACATTTTTATCTTTTACTTTTATCGTTATGGTTTTGTTTTTAAAATTTATGTTTTCCCATTTAAGGCCAAGAATATTATTAATTCTTAGCCCTGTATAAATGGCGGTATAAATAATCGGTTTTAAATGTTCAGCTGCATTATCGATAACTTGTTGAAGCTCTTCCCAATCTTTGAAATATTTTATATTTTCAGCAGGCTCTTTAAGTTTAAATTTTGTATGAGTAATTTTAAAATCGGGCGTGTTCATATCCCAATAATCTCTGGCTCTGTTTATCACGGTTACAAGAGCGGATAAATATCGGTTTACGGTTGCGTTACTTCTTCCTTGGTTTTTATTATGTTCAACATATCGTAATATGTCTTTGTTAGTTATTCTTGAAAGCAAAACATCTTTATCAAAAAAGCTTAATAGATTTCTAAATCTTGAAATTGTCCATTTTGGATTTGCTTGGTATTGTCCAACTTCTAACATATATCTTCCGAATGCTTCGTCCAAAGTTATTTCGTTTTTTTGTTTTTCTTGTTTTTTAAAAGTAGCAATTCGGTTTATTGTGTATTTTAAGGCGAGGTCATAGTTATCTGTTCCAGTACTCTCTCGAAACTGAACTCTTTCATCGTCGTCGGTTTTAATCGAGATGTATGTGTAGTAGACCGAGCCTCTTTTGTAAATTCTATATGGTAATCTTGGTTGTTTAGCCATTTTTCAAGTTCCGTTAATGTAAATCTTTTTGTTTTGCCTACTCTTTTAAATCCTATTTCCTCATTTATAATGAGTTTTTTGAAGGCTTTTGGATTTATTCCTAAATATTCGGCAGCCTCTTTTTGTGTTAATAATCGTTTTTCTTTCATCTTAAAAGCTCCTTAAATAGTTTTTTTGTGGCTCTTATGTCGGCTTTGGCATCGTGCCAGTTTTCTTCGGTTATGCCAAAGTAATTGCAAACGGTTTCTAGTTTAAAATTTATTAAATCTTTGCGGTTATCCATAAGTTTTAAGGCTGCCATTTGCATGACATCGAGGCTTGGAGTGTAAAAATAACAACCATAACCGTTGCCATACATTTTATCTTTGTCATTATCGGCATTGTTTATGAAAAATTGCCTTAAAAAGTCTTCGTCAAAACGGCTGTTATATCCTATGAATTGGAATTTATCGGTTTTATCCCATTTATAAACATAGTCATTAAGCATATTTGTAAAGCTTTT
>JAKJEU010000152.1 GCA_022705265.1 Pseudomonadota bacterium
AAAGGCGATATAAAAAACATATCCTCCGTCCTTTTTATTTGGATTGTTGCTTATCTTGGACTTTGGGTTGGTCGTTTTTTAATAAAAAGAATAAAAGAATGGGTTCAAGTTTGGATAAAACCAATATTCGAGGCCGATATGAGAATTTCTGCCTTTTCATATGTAAATAATCATTCTTTGGAATATTTTACCAACCATTTTGCAGGAAGTTTGTCAAACAAAGTCCTTGATTTAGGCCGTTCTGGAAGAAGAATTTTCGACTTTGGGCCAAAATTTACGGTTATATTTTTAACTTTTGCCTTTTCTCTTGCCATTTTTGCAAAAATCCACCCATTTTTTGCATTACGCAAATGGAACGAGCTTTCAAGAATTGCTTCCGAGTCAAGAAGTGTTGCGCTTGGAAAACAAGTCGACAGTCTTTCTAACTATATGAATGTCAAATTTTTTGCAAGGAAAAGAAACGAATATTCTTATCTTAAAAAATACATCAAAGACGAGCTTAAAAAACGCCACACCAACAATTTTAACATTCAAAAACATCTTATGGCTTTGGGAATTTTTTGCTTTCTTTTCATGGGGTGCTTTTTCCTTTACTTCCAAGTAACTTTTTTCCAAAAAGGCATTATAAGTTTATCGGAATTCATATATCTTTTCATTGCTTTAAGCCCTGTTGTCGAGGCGGTTTTTGAAATGGGCTTTGAATTGGTGGATTTCTCACTGGAATACGGCACTTTGAAACAAGCTTTCACCGTCATCAAAGTTCCAAGAAAAGTGTTGAATAAAAAAGATGCAAAAGCCTTAGATGTTTTCCAAGGTGAAATTTCATATAAAAATGTATGTTTTAAATATTCGGAAAATAGCTCGAATGTATTTAACAACCTTAATTTAAAGATTGAAAGCGGTCAAAAGGTCGGAATCGTTGGTAAAAGTGGCGTTGGCAAGACTTCGTTTATCAACCTTCTTTTAAGATTTTACGACACCACCAGCGGAGAAATCATAATCGATGGTCAAAATATCGCAAATGTAACCCAAGAAAGCATAAGAAAAAATATCGCTCTTATTCCACAAGACACTTCTTTATTCCACAGAACTTTGATGGAGAACATAAGATTCGGAAGATTAGACGCAACCGATGAAGAAGTAATAGAAGCTTCAAGACTTTCTTTTGCTGATGATTTTGTAAAAAGAATCCCACAAGGTTATGAATGTTTAGTCGGTGAAAGAGGTATCAAACTTTCCTCAGGACAAAGACAAAGAATCGCTATTGCAAGGGCGATATTAAAGAATGCTCCGATTCTTATTTTGGACGAGGCAACCTCTGCGCTTGATTCGGAGACTGAAATTTTCTTGCAAGAAAGTCTTAAAACTTTGATGAAGGGCAAAACCGTGCTTGCGATTGCTCATCGTCTTTCAACTTTACGAGAAATGGACAGAATCCTTGTATTCGCTGGCGGAGAAATTGTCGAAGATGGAAGTCATGAAGAACTTTTGATAAAGGGTGGAATGTATTCAAACCTTTGGAAAATGCAATCTGGCGGATTTATTGGCAAGGAATTGTAATAAAAAAAATAAAAAACAAACCAACAAAAAAGGTGCCTTGAAAAACAAAGCACCTTTTTTTATTGTCTTTAAACTTTAAATAAAGCTTATTTCTTACCTGTGAAGCTTGCGAACTTCTTATTGAATTTTGCAAGTTGGCCCCCAGTGTCAATAAGTCTGTGAACACCAGTCCAAGCAGGGTGAGAAGCAGGATCAATGTCCAAACGAACTGTATCGCCAGCTTTACCGAAAGTTGATTTTGTTTTAAATTCTGTACCATCTGTCATCACAACATTGATTTCATGGTAATTTGGATGAATTCCCTTTTTCATTGTCTTATCCTTAAAAATAATCTTAAATAATTTTCGCTTGATGATAAGTTATTACACGATTATTTTAAAAAATCAAGATATTTATTGACAATTTTCATTTTATATATATATTAAAAAGCACTTCTAGGAATGTGAATAATCTTTAATAAAAATGGTTATTCCTTATTAAGAAATGATTTTCTTGGTAAATACTGGGACAATAACAAATATAAAAATTCGGAGAAAATATGACAAAAAGAATTCAAGCTAAACACAAAATTGACCGCAGATTAGGCGTAAACCTTTGGGGTCGTGCAAAAAGTCCTTGCAACAAAAACCGTTCACACGCTCCTGGCCAACACGGTATGAACAGAGGAAAACTTTCTGATTACGGCACTCAATTAAGAGCAAAACAAAAATTAAAATTCTATTACGGTTCTGTTTCTGAAAAACAAATGAGAAAATATTATGCAGAAGCTATTAGAAGACAAGGCGATACATCTGAAAACTTGGTAAGCATTTTAGAATGCAGACTCGATGCAGTTGTATATCGTATGAAGTTTGTACCAACAGTATTTGCTTCACGCCAATTCGTTAACCACGGACATATCGAAGTAAATGGTCAAAAAGTTGATATTCCTTCATACATGGTAAAACCAGGCGATGTTATTTCTGTAAAAGCTAAATCAAAAGAATTACCACTTGTGATGAGTGCTTGCGAATCAAACGAAAGAGAAGTTCCAGATTATATGGAAGTTGATGCAAAAGAAAAGAAAGGAACTTTCTTAAGAGCTCCTAAACTTGCTGATATTCCATATCCTGTAAAAATGGAACCAAATTTGGTCGTCGAATTCTATTCAAGATAATAGAAATCAAGATATCAATAAAAAGTGCTTTGAATTTATTTTCAAGGCACTTTTTTTGTTTTTAAAAAATTATTAAATATCAATCTCAATTACAAGCGGAGTGTGGTCTGAGGGGCGTTCCAAGCCTCTTAAATCCTTACAAACATAGGAATTATTAAGCTTATCAGCCAAGCTTGGCGACAAAAGCATATGATCAATTAACATTCCATGATTTCGTTCAAACGCATTGGCACGATAATTCCAAAAGGAATATTTATTATTATCATTTTGATAAAATTTAAAAGCATTAACAAGCCCAAGGTTTACAAGTTTTTTAAACCCTTTTCTTACATTTTCATCCATCAAAGCATCGTCACGATAAGCTTTTGGATTATAAACATCGCTATCTTCAATTATTACATTGTAATCGCCACCGATTAAAAACGGTTTTCTTGATTGCAAAAGTTCATTAACCTCTTCATAAAGCCAATCATAAAATTTTAATTTATAATCCAGCTTGGTTTCCTTTGGATTACCATTTGGAACATAAACCGAAGCATAAATAACACCGTTAATTTCAGCGGAAATAAATCTTGCTTGGGTATCATCCATTCCTTTTTTAATAAAATTCATATGATGTTTTGATAAAATCGCAACCCCGTTATAAGCTTTTTGCCCATAAACCAACGACTCGTAACCGATTTCTTTTAATTCTTGATATGGAAATTTTTCGCCTACACATTTTAATTCTTGCAATAAAACTATGTCCGGAGAAAAATTTTTCAACCAATCTTTAAGAATCGTTAACCTTACTGTTATAGAATTGACATTAAAAGAAGCTATTTTCATGATAATTAAGTATATTATTAAAAAAATAACTTTAAAAGAACTATTTTAAACTATACTATTTTGAAATAAGAATTACATTTATTTTTAAGGCACAGAAAACATGGATTTTAATTATTTTAACTTAATCAAAAAAGAAATATCTAATATTACGAAAAAGGCTTTTAACGAAGTCGAAGAAAGCATTTTGGAAAAAATGACGGTTGAACCTCCAAAAGAAGCAAGCCATGGAGACATCGCAACAAATATTGCTATGGTTTTGGCATCTCTTTTGAAACAAAAACCACGAGATATCGCAATTAAGTTAACCGAAGAAATCAAATCTTTGC
>JAKJEU010000153.1 GCA_022705265.1 Pseudomonadota bacterium
AAAACATTGGTAGAATCGCAAGTCATTGCCAAAATGCCTTTATCACCGATTTTTTTAAGCTCTTTCATGCTTGCAAAATGCCCGATATCAGACATATCGTTAAAACGGAAATCCCCAGTATGGAATACATTTCCTTTTTTCGTTTCGATTAACAAAGAAAATGCCTCTGGGATAGAATGTTCCATAGGTATTGTTGTAACTTTGAAAGGTTTAAGGTCAAGTTCGTCATATGGTTTGAAAACTTCTAAATCAACTCTTCCAAGTAATCCTTTTTCAGATAATCTTTCTTCGACCATTTCTTTTGCAAAAGAGGAGAGGAAAGCTTTGCATTTAAGGCTTGTCCATAACCATGGCAGAGCTCCGATATGATCTTCGTGAGAGTGAGTTATCACAAGACCGACCAAGTCCTTGCTTCTTTTTTCAATAAAACTTGGGTCAGGGAGCAATATTTCAATCCCTGGCATTATGTCGTTTCCAGCAAAGCCAATACCACAATCAACTGCAAGCCATTTACCTTTATATCCATAAAGGTAAAAATTCATTCCAATTTCACCAATACCTCCAAGCGAGGTCATTACTAATTCGTCTTTATAATTTTCCATACAATACATCTCCTGCGTTGATTTTAATTTTTTCGTTATTATCACCTTCTAAGATTAAATAACCATTATCATCAATCGTTCTAAAAATTCCTTCAAAAGTTTTATCAAGTTGTTTAATCTTGATTTTTTCATTTATTTTATAAGCACATTCAAGCCATTTTCTTCTTATTTTATAAAAACCTTCATTTTTCCAAATGTTAAGATTTTCTTTTAAAGCATTGGATAAAGCAACACACATTTCGTCTGTCGTAATAAACTTATGTCGTGAAGATAAAACCGAAGTGGCAGGATAGGAAACCTCGCCCTCACTTGGGTGGTGTTGAAGATTTATTCCAATTCCTGCGACTATTTTATTATCTGTTGCTACTTCAAGTAGGATACCGCATAATTTTTTCCCGTCAAGCATAATATCATTAGGCCATTTGCAACGGCATTCGATGTCGTTATCAAAAAATTTCAAAGCATCAATTACTGAAATTCCAACTAAAAAAGGAAGTTCCGAATTTCGGCTCATGTTGATTCCTTCAATTATAAAAGAACCAAAAAAATTACCCTTAGGGCTTGACCAAACACGGCCAAGTCTTCCTTTTCCCTTTGTTTGGAGGTCGGCAGTTACAACAAAACCCTCGCTTTCGCCATTTATTGCATATTCTTTGGCGGTGTCATTTGTGCTTTCGATTATTTCAAAATGAATTCGTTTCATTTAAGTTTTTCTTTTAAAAAGGAGTGATGGATATTATGCTTATAAATGATAAAAAGATTATCATGATTAATATTTTATTAAAAGGTTCAAGTTTTGGAATTTCATAATCAAGGTATAAATTTCTTACAACTCGTAAAGAAGATGAAATCGAAAACAAAATCGATAAAAACACACCAAAAAGCAAAATATAATCATTTTTGTTAAAAAGATTTACCATTAATTCATATCTTAAATTAAATCCTTTGAACATTGGAAATCCACCAAAAGATAATATAAGCCCAGAAAAGATTATAGATATAAAAGGGAATTTTTTACCAATTCCTCTGATGCTGTCAAGATTCTCTAAAAAATTGCCGTTATTATTTAAAAGCAATATGAAACCAAAACAACCGATAATCGTTATGCTTTCGATAAAAAGATAAGGGGTTATTATTTCCGTTGCTTTTTCGTTTAATAAAGTAATAAGAAGCAAAATCATACCAGAAGTTACAAAGCTTAAAGTTGTTATAAATCTTTTTATACTTTTTTGATTTAAGGAGCTTATAGCAGGAATTATTATGGTTATTAAAGCAAGTACTTTGATTAAAAATATGAACATCTCATTATTAATATGAGGATATAATTTTGAAATTGTTATAAACATTGGAACTTTTGATAAGGATAATAAAAAACCACTGCTTGGGGTTAGTGAGCCTTCATAAACATCGTTTGCGAAAAGACTGAATGGAATGATAAGTGATGGAATAAGTAAAGATATTATGATAAGCACAAGTCCAATATTTCCATAATTATTGCTTACAAAGATTTCTTTCATATTTAAGGAAGTGTCAGATTGCAATAAAAACGAAATTCCACCTAAAAAGATAATTAAAGAAATAATCATAATTGAAGTATATTTTATTCCAGCTGTTGTGGAGCGTTCACCTTTTCTTTTGTAAATAACAAGACAAGAAGACGATATTATGAAGCAAACAAAGGATAATAAAATATTTGAAAGATTATTAGAAGATACTATCTTTATCATGCTTAGCATTGAAATGATAAGTATCACAGGATATTCAAATCGTTTAAATTTTTTGACTTTAAACCAATTGCTTGAAAGAATAAGGCATATAGAGCTTAGTAAAGTTATCAAAGATTGAGAATAATATCCTTTTAAAAATAAATAAACAAACAAAATAAAAAGACATATAATTGATTGATAAGATATATTTAAAAGATTACCAATTTTAAGAAAGCTTCCTTCTAAAATTAAGGCTACTATCATCAAAACAATAAGAATTTCATAAGAAAGTAAAATCATGTTGGCTATCCCATTTTTTCAATTAAAATAAATGGAAAAATACCAATAAAATAAATAATGCTAAGAGACACAACAAAAACAATAATTTCATTTATTTTAAGTTTATGTGTCACTCCTTCTTTTATTGGTTTTCCAAGGAATACTTTGCGGTATATTTCGATTATTGACATTACAATCAATATTATTCCAATTACAATAAATGCAAGCACAATCATATTGTTTTTTATCAAATTCTTTATGGTAAGGAATTTGCCAATAAAACCGATGCTTAATGGAATGTTTATAATCGTAAACATTAAAGGTATAAAAAACATATTAAGATTTGGAATGCTGAATTTTATACCACTTAACGCTTTCATGTTAAGGGTTTTAAAACGATTTTTGATAATAGAAGTAAATTCAATTAACATGATAATTTCAAAACAATAACTTAATAAAACCATGTAAATAGCACTTAAATCATCTTGATTGGTGAATATAGATATAAGAATAAAACTGCTTGAAGCTATGCTTATATAATTTATCTTTTTTATAAGATTTTTTTGATAAATTATACAGCAAGCAGCAAAAACAAAGCTTAAAGAACCCATGACTTGCATAAAAATTGAAAATTTTTCAAAAGTAATAGGACATATGGTGTGAACCCATCTTAAAAAACCATATGTAGAGATTGCAACAAAACAAGTCAGAGTTATTCTAAAACAAGTGGTCATAAGGTTGTTTATGGTTGAATACCAAAAATGAAAAGGAAATACCATCATCATGGATACAAGAGGAAATGATAATGTAAAAAATAAAAAATTTCGCTCATGTGGTGAAAATAAACAAGGTTTTATGTCGTAATAACCTGTTCCTTTGCATCGTTGATATATTAAGGTAACTGCAAATAATGCTGATATGATACTTACTAAATGTATTATTAAAAATCGGTGTATGTTAAGCTTTTGTTGATGATGTTTTCTTATGGATGAAATTAAAAAAGTAATAAAAAGACAAGCTGAAAGAGATATAACAAACCATAAAATATCAAAAACATTTATACAAATGACCATAAAAGAATTTAAAACAAGCATTAAACCCATGGATTCTTTTGGAAAGGAGATGCTTCTTTTTCGTATTGATATAATTGATAACAAAACAATAATATTTATCAAAAGAGTGAACAAAAGTGATAAATTGTCTAATCCAAAATTAAGCCCAAAAAGTTTTATTTTAATAAGTTTGTCATCAAAATTAACAAACATAAAACAAGAAA
>JAKJEU010000154.1 GCA_022705265.1 Pseudomonadota bacterium
TGAATATGCTTTATAAGGCTGTGAGCTTTATATTGAGTTAAAATAGAAATTTTTCTTATATTAGAATTTATACAATTCGATAAAGGGAAGTCAATTATTCGAAATTTTCCACCAAAAGGAACAGCGGGTTTTGATTGATTATCGGTTAGCTGTTTAAGCCTTGAACCTCTTCCTCCTGCAAGAACTAATGCTAATGTATCTTTACAGGCTTGATTAAGAGTACTTTGGTCAATCATGTTATTCATCTCCATTTTGTAAAAACAATTATTCCAACATCAATAATACTATGTTATCATTCATATATCAATTAATTTAAAAACTTTATTTTTTAACGAGGTGCCGAACATGTTGATTTTTAAGGAAATTCCAGCGAACCAAAAATTATCTTTTCTAAAAATACTTGCAATAATTGGCCATATTAACACTATGGACGACAAAAAAATCGGATTCATCAAAGATTTGTATGATTCGTTTGAAATAAATATTTGCGATTTTGATGAAATAACAAAAGAAAATGAAATCGAACTTGCGTATAAAGAATGTAAAAACATTACCTCTTTAAAATTCAAAAGAGTGTTAATCCGAGAAATGTTTTTCATCGCTTATTCCGACGGTGAATTAATTGACGAAGAAATTAAATTCATCGTAAAAGTTGCGGATTTAATGGGTATTTCCGAAGCCATAACCTTAACCATTGGCGATTGGGTAGTCCGTTATATCGAGCTTGAAGGCGAAGGAGACGCTTTGTTTAGTAAAGATGTTTAAAATTTCTTGTATTTTATTTATTAATTATAGTATAGTCTTATCCTAATATAAACAAAACAAGGATTTTTATTTATGTCCAAAGAAGAACTTTTAGAATTCGCTGGAACCGTTATTGAAAAGCTTCCTAATGCTATGTTCAAAGTAAAACTTGAAAATGGTCACGAGATGCTTGCTCATACTGCTGGTAAAATGAGAAAATTCAGAATCAGAGTAATGGTTGGCGATAAGGTTAATGTCGAAATGACACCTTATGATTTAACAAAAGGAAGAATTACTTTCCGTCATAAAGATGGGGCTCCTTCTTAAATCAACAAAAATCTAACAAAAATAAACAAAGCCTTGGGTTATTTTTCTCCAAGGCTTTGTTTTTATTTTTTGTAAATCTTATCAATCCAAATTGTTTTTACAAAATCAATACTGAAAGTCGATAATAAATAACCAACGCTTGGTATTAACACGTTTATAAAAGGTCTTTCAATTTTTAAATAACACATCAAAATAACAACAGTTATATAAGTTAATATTATAATCAAAAGCTTTCTTGCTTTACTTGTTTCCCAAGCCTTATCAACCTCTTTTCCTTATTTCTTTCGATTATTTTACTTATTTCTAATTCCAAATCCATATAATTGCTCCATAAAATAAGAGGGCTTTAAATTAACACTCAAAGCCCTCTTAATATTAAAAATTTAACCCAATAAAACCCTTATAAAACAGGTTTTACTTCCCAAATGTCTTTTGCATATTCTGATATAGTTCTGTCAGATGAGAACTTACCAATTCTTGCAACATTCAATATAGCCTTTTCAGCCCATTTTGGTTTATCAACAAATTCTTTGTCAATCTTATCTTGAATATCGATATAAGAACCAATGTCTTGGAGCAACAAATAATAATCAGAGAACATAATATTCTTGAATATTGGTTTGAAAATTCCAGGTTCATCAGGACAGAACATATTCGATGAAATTGCGTCAATTATTCTTTTAATCCTTACATCTGAATTGTATAAATCCCAAGGCTTATGAGAACCGTCTTTATGAATTTTTAACACTTCTTCTGCTGTCAAGCCGAATAAATAGAAGTTTTCAGCACCAACTTCTTCACGAATTTCAATATTAGCACCATCCAAAGTACCAACCGTCAAAGCCCCGTTTAAAGCAAATTTCATATTACCAGTTCCAGAAGCCTCAAACCCAGCAGTTGAAATTTGTTCAGAAAGGTCAGTAGCAGGGAAAATTCTTTCCGCAATTGAAACCTTATAATCAGGAATAAATGCGACTCTGATTTGTCCTTTTACTCTTGGGTCATTATTAATAACATTAGCAATATTGTTGATAAGTTTAATAATTAACTTTGCACTTTCATAAGAAGGAGCAGCTTTACCACCAAAGACATAAGTTCTTGGAGTTGGTAAAATTGCCTTATCTTCAACAACTCTTAAATATTGATAAATTATGTGCATAACATTCAAAAGTTGTCTTTTATATTCGTGCATTCTTTTGCATTGAGTATCAAACATAGAATCAGGGTTTACAATAACACCACATCTTTCTTCGATGATTTTTGCCAAGATTTCCTTATTTTTGTGCTTAATCGCCATAAATTCTTTTTGGAATTCCTTGTCTTTTGCAAATTTTTCCAATTTTTTAAGCTCAAACAAATCAGTTATCCATTTTTCGCCAATCTTAGAAGTGATAAGGTTTGCAAGGTCTGGGTTCGAAGACAACAACCATCTTCTTGGAGTTACACCATTAGTTTTGTTGTTGAATTTTTCTGGCCATAATTCATAAAAATCAGGAGCCAAGTTTTTCTTAACCAATTCAGAGTGAATAGCAGCAACACCATTGATGGATTTTGAACCAACCATAGCCAAATTAGCCATTCTTACTTGTTTTTTCCAACCTTCTTCAATCAAAGACATTCTTTGCAATTTAGCCGCATCACCAGGATATTTAGCCGCAATTGAAGCAATCAATTTAGCATTAATATCATAAATAATTTGCATATGTCTTGGAACAACTCTTTCAAGCAATTCCACAGGCCATTTTTCCAAAGCTTCTGGTAACAAAGTATGGTTAGTATAACCAACTGCTTGCTCAGTGATTTTCATCGCACTGTCCCAAGGCATATGATGTTCATCCACCAAAATTCTCATCAATTCAGCCACAGCCAAAGCAGGATGAGTATCATTTAATTGAATTACCGCTTGTTCAGGGAATTTTGATAAATCTTTTTCTTTTTCAAAAAATCTTCTCATAATGTCGTTAATCGCACATGAAACGAAGAAGTATTGTTGGGTTAAACGAAGTTCTTTACCAGCATCAAACGAGTCAGATGGATATAAAACTTTTGAAACAGTTTCAGAAACGATTTGTTTTTCCACCGCCTTCATATAACCGCCTTCGTTAAAAGTATTCAAATCAAGGTCTTTTGTAGAACGAGCAGAGAAAAGTCTTAAATAATTGACGGTCTTACCACCGTATCCAACAATCGGCATATCATAAGGAATACCAATCAAATATGATTTATTAACCCATCTTGGATATCTTTTTCCATCTTTTTCGTCCCATTCAACATTACCATAAAGAGGGACTCTATGGGCTCTGTCCGAGCGTTCGATTTGCCAAGGAGAAGCTCTATCTAACCAAGAATCAGCTGCCTCTCTTTGATAACCGTTTTCAAAATATTGTTTAAACAAACCGAATTGGTAATTAATACCATATCCATAACCAGGCAAACCAAGAGTCGCCATAGAATCAAGGAAGCAAGCAGCCAAACGACCAAGACCACCATTACCCAAAGCAGGGTCATATTCAGCATCAATAACATCGCGAAGTTTAATTGGGTTATCAAGCTTAATTTCATCAAGCATGTCATAAATCCCAAGGTTATAAAGGTTGTTTTCCAAAGAACGACCAATCAAATATTCCACAGATAGATAATAAACTCTTTTTGGATTTTCTTTTTCGTATCTTGCAGCAGTATCAAACATGCCGTCCATAGCATAATCCTTAACAGCCAAAGCAAGTGCAGTAAAAAGATGTTCACACCTTGCTCTGTCCCTTGGTATA
>JAKJEU010000155.1 GCA_022705265.1 Pseudomonadota bacterium
CCAGTGCTCATTATCAAAGGCTCAGGAACCACCAACATATCGGTGTTATAATCATTATTGAATTTGATTGCGATATCTCTTGCAAGTTCAACATGTTGTTTTTGATCTTCCCCAACTGGCACATATTTTGTGTCGTAAAGAAGAATATCACTTGCCATTAATACAGGATAATCAAACAAACCAACCGAAACATTTTCTTGGTTTTTACCTGCTTTTTCCTTAAATTGGGTCATTCTTTTAAGCCAACCCATTCTTGCAATACAATTTAAAACCCACGCAAATTCAGCATGAGCAGAAACCTTAGCCTGATTAAAGACTATGTTATTTTCTGGATTAATCCCAGAAGAAAGTAAAACCGAAGTAATTTCATAAGTTCTTTGTTTTAAATCTTCTGGATTTTGAGGAACAGTTATTGCGTGTAAATCGGCAATAGCATAAATACAATCATATTTTTCACTTAAAGCACCCCAATTTCTTACCGCACCGATATAATTACCAAGGTGGATAGTCCCAGAAGGCTTAATTGCTGAAAAAACTTTTTCTTTTGTCATTTACTTTTCCTTAATTATTAACTTTTTAAATTGATTAATTGATATAACTTTTGTCACGATGATTGTGGCTAAGAAAATTAATCCAGCAACCGAAATAATTCCACCTAACACAAACAATCTGTAACTTTTTTCTAACCATTCGCTGTTTAAATAAATCAAAGCGAATTTGATAAAGCACCCCATCAATACGGATGCAAAAATAGTTTTTAATAAAACGCTTAAAAAATTTCCTTCAAAGTTAAGCATTTTATTTTTTCTTAACAAATAAAAATATGCCACACAACCAAAAGAAGAACTTATCGAAGTTGCAAGAGCAATTCCAACATGACCCAAAAACTTCATTAAAACAAAGTTTAAAACAACATTCATTATCAAAGTTATAACCGCAACTTTTACAGGAGTTTTAGTATCACCAATGGCAAAAAATCTTGTGGTCAAGGTTTTGTTTATAACCGCCGATGGAAGCCCAAAAGCCAACGCCGTCAAAGCATAAGCAGTAGGCAATACATCATTAATTGTAAACGAACCTCTTTCAAACAAAACCATGATTATTTCTTTGCTTAACAAAGCCATTCCAACAACCGCAGGAATTGAAATAATCGCCATAAAAATAATTGATTTATTCATAGTTTTATTAGCTTCACCAAAGTTTTTAGAAGCAAGTTGTTTTGATAACATTGGAAGCAAAGCAACCGCCATCGAAGCACCAAGCACACCAATTGGCAATTGGAACAATCTTGTCGCATAATAAAGCCATGATACCGAACCTTTTTCCAAAAAAGATACGAAAAAGGTATCAACAAAAAGATTAATTTGATAAATCCCAGCCCCGACTATACCTGGTCCTGTTCGTTTTAATAATGTCAAAACATCGTCGGAAAAAATCTCTTTTCCGAATTTTTTTAATTTTAACAAAACCCCTTCTTTTTTAAGAAAGTGGTGCAACCAAATAACTTCTATTATCCCCGCAAATATTAAACCAAAACTTAAATAATGAGCATAATCGTTTGAAAATTTTGACGATACCAACAAAACTGAAATCATTGTTAAATTGATAATTGTCGGAGAAAATGCCGAAGCCGCAAATTTGGAAAAACTGTTTAATATTCCGCTTTGAAGAGAAACAATAGATATAAAAAGCAAAAATGGAAAAGTTATTCTTGTAAGTTCAATGGTCAAATCAAGCTTTTCTTTATCCTTTGAAAAACCTGGGGCAAACATGAATATCATAAATGGCATCAAAAGTTCCAAAATTATGATAAAGGTTGTCAACATATAAAAAAGAAGCGAAAAAGCACGGTTTGCAAAATCCAAAGCTCCATCTTTATCATTAACCGCAAGTTTTGACGAAAATATCGGCACAAAGGAAACATTAAAAGTCCCTTCGGCAAACATACTTCTAAACAAATTTGGGAATCTTAATGCCATGAAAAAAGCATCAGCAACCATTCCCGCACCGATATATTTAGCGATAAGCAAGTCTCTTACAAAACCTGTAATCCGACTTAACATTGTGTAACCGCCAAAAACTGCAACTGATTTTGATAATGACGACATATTGATAAAACTTTAAACCTTAACTTTTTCTTTCTTAGGTTTTGGTTTTGATTTCAAAGAATCAAATGTCAAATTTAACATTCCATCTTTTACATCAATTAAAACCTTACCACCAGAAGTCAAAGAACCAAAAAGCATTTCATCAGCCAAAGGTTTTTTGATAAATTCATCAATAACCCTAGCCATTGGTCTTGCACCATTCTTTGCGTCATAACCTTTATTTACCAACCACAACTTACCATCTTGTTTAAGTTCGACCGTAATGAGCTTTTCAAGTAATTGAATTTTCAATTGGTTAATGAACTTATCCACAACCATACCCACAACCTCTGTGGATAAGTTTTGGAATTTAATAATGGCGTCAAGACGGTTTCTGAACTCTGGTGTAAACATTCTTTCCAAAGCCTCGGTATCATCACCTTCACGAATAGTTTTGTTAAATCCAAGCGGAGGTTTTGCCAAATCAAAAGCACCAGCATTGGTCGTCATGATTAAGATTGTATTTCTGAAATCCACTTGTTTACCATTGGTATCGGTCAATTTTCCATGGTCCATAACTTGGAGCAAAATATTATAAATATCGACATGAGCTTTTTCAATTTCATCAAGCAACAAAACTGCATGAGGTTGTTGGTCAATTGCCGAAGTAAGCAAACCACCTTGTTCAAATCCAACATATCCAGGAGGAGCACCAATAAGCCTTGAAACTGCGTGTTTTTCCATGTATTCAGACATATCAAAACGCACCAATTCAACCCCCAAAGTTTTGGCAAGTTGTTTTGCAATTTCAGTCTTACCAACACCAGTAGGACCAGAGAACAAGTAACAACCGACTGGTTTTTCTGGTTCTCTTAAACCTGCTCTTGAAAGCTTAATCGCACTTGATAATGCAACGATGGCTTTATCTTGCCCATAAACTGCTGATTTCAAATCAAATTCAAGATTTTTTAATGCCTTTTTCTCATCACTTGACACATTTTTAGCAGGTATTCTTGCAATTAAAGCAACCGTATTTTCAATATCTTGCAATGAAATTTTAACCTTTTTAGATGAATCTTTTTTATGAATACTTTGATAAGCTCCCGCCTCATCAATAACATCAATTGCTTTATCAGGAAGCTTTCTTTCAAAGATATATCGTGAAGACAATTCCACCGCACCTTTAATCGCTTCGTCAGTATATTTTACATTATGATGTTTTTCATAATATCCTTTAAGCCCGTCTAAAATCTTAATTGTATCTTCAATTGATGGTTCATTAATATCGACTTTTTGGAATCTTCTTAAAAACGCCCTGTCTTTTTCAAGATGGTTGCGATATTCCTTATAAGTTGTTGAACCAATACATCTTATTCCTCCATTAGACAATGCAGGCTTCAAAAGATTTGATGCATCAATTGAACCAGAAGAAG
The DNA here is from genome assembly GCA_022705265.1 of Pseudomonadota bacterium. Classification (GTDB taxonomy): domain Bacteria; phylum Pseudomonadota; class Alphaproteobacteria; order JAKJEU01; family JAKJEU01; genus JAKJEU01. Next base: position 3,521 of record JAKJEU010000155.1, read on the forward strand.
TCGCCCCAGCACCAATTAACATATGAATTTCATCAACAAAAAGGATTATTTTATCATTTTTTTCAAGTTCAGCAATAACCGCTTTTAATCTTTCCTCGAAATCACCTCTATACCTTGTTCCCGCCATCAAAGCGCCTAAATCCAATGAATAAATCACACAATTTTTAAGCATATCAGGAACATTCCCCTTAACGATTTCAAGCACCAAACCTTCGGCAATTGCGGTTTTACCAACCCCAGGTTCACCAATATAAAGAGGATTGTTTTTACTTCTTCTGCATAATATTTGAACCGTTCTTTCA
>JAKJEU010000156.1 GCA_022705265.1 Pseudomonadota bacterium
CTATGGAGGCTTGCTCAAAAGCAAACATGAACGAAGTTTTGGAAGATGTCGCAATCGGAGCATTATTTCACGATTTAATCGAAGACCAAGGTGATAAAATAAACCTTAACGAAATAAAAGAGCAATTTGGAGAATTGGTTGCAAAAATTGTTTCCGATTGTTCGGACGCCGAAATTACAAAAGAAAATAAGCAAAAACCTGAATGGAGCATAAGAAAGCAAAAATATATTGATGCAATTTCCCATAAATGCAAGGAAAGCCTTATTGTATCTTCTGCTGACAAGCTTCATAACGCACGGAGCATTTTAAGCGACAAACAATTAATCGGTGAAGAAATTTGGAATCGTTTCAGCGCTTCAAAAGAACAAACAATTTGGTATTATAACGAAGTATATAAAGCTTTGGATAAGGCTTGGGGTGAAAATCCTTTGCTTAACGAGCTTAAACAAGCGATTAACGAACTTAGATAAATTTGGTTAGGAAAAATTAAAATGGAAATTATTATACTTGGGTCTGGCTCTGCTTATGGGACTCCTTATGCGGGGAATTTTTTTGGTTCTGCTGATAAAAATAACGATAAAAATATAAGATTAAGACCGTCAGCATATTTTAAAGATGGTGAAGATGCTTTTTTAATCGAATGTGGACCAGATTTCAGACAACAAACTTGTATCCACAATATTAATAAAATCGACAACATATTTTTAAGTCACGGCCACGCTGACCACATTATGGGGATTTGGGAGCTTACAAGATTTAGTAAGATGATGAAAGCCCCTATTAATATTTTTGGTAACGAAGCAACGATTAAAGAAGTCAAAGAAAGATTTTCTTTTATGTTTAAAGACGGTTTCAAAGAAATGGGTGATGGTGGTGTAATTCTTAATATAATCAAACCTTATCAAGATTTGAAATTACCAAAGACTGATTTGACTATAAAAACTTTGAACTTTATCCATAAAAAACAAGAAATATTGGGCTTTAAATATAAAAACATGGTTTATACTCCTGATGTTGCGGAAATTCCAGAGGAAACCAAACCTTATCTTGAAAATCTTGATTTATGGATTTTTGAATGTGATTCTTTTGAAGATGCTAAAAAAGGGCATAATTACCTTGACCAAGCTTTGAAATGGATTAACGAATTCAAACCAAAAAGATGTATTTTAAACCATCTTAATGTAACAATTGATTATAATAGCGTTTCAAAGCTTTTACCAAGCAATACCGAACTTGCATATGATGGAATGATTGTAAAAATATAACACAACAATTTCACTTTTTATTATATAAGAATTGGTTGAACACAAATAAAGAACTATCATACATTAGATTTAAACAAATATATGATGGTTCTTTGTGCTTTTTTATAAAAAATATTTTTTTAATATACTTCAAATGACTTTGAGATGTTTGGCAAAGGCATATAATATCGTATTTTATTTTACAATATTTGCTATATGGACCGCTATATCCTCATTTCCCATTAGATTTATTTTTGAAAACATAGAAAACCTGTATCTATACATTTTTGCAACGCTTTTATTAAGTCTTTTATTATCTTACTTTTCGTACAGATTAATAGAAAAATCTTTAAGCAAAATGACAACCACTTCATTAAAGATATTCGCAATAATCATAAAAATAATATTTTGGGAATTTACTATTTCAGGAACATATATCGGGTTGATGTTGTCATAGTAAAATATGTTAATTGCAAGACAAAAATGCATTAAATGCCTTACATTTCTTTAAAATCCCTTAAAATCTAAGGATTATTTTGAATTTTTCTTTTTATATAAAACAGGACTAGCACTACCCTTTTTTCTATATTCAGGAGGAATTCGCTTATTATAAAAGAGGTCTCTGACTTCCTTTTGAGCTATTTTGCCTTTAAATTCATATCGACCTTCTCTGTTATTACTTTCACTCCAACCATTTTTATCTACTTCAAAAACCTCTTGAACAACACCATCAATAACACTTAGCACATACTTGTATTTGTTAGCATTATTTTTATTAAGAACCCATGACATTCTTGTTGCGTCATACAAGTTTTTTCTTTCTTCTTTTGCTCTCCAAGAAGTTTTTATTATAATATAATTTATGTCATCTGGCTCTTCATAACATTCTCTTGAAATATTATTCTCAATTGTAATTGCGTTTGCAGTGCCCCTATCACTTCCATGACCGCTCTGCAAATTCGTTAATCCTGAATAACAATCTATAAGAGCACTTTCAACTTCAAAAGCCTCTTTTTCTTCTAATCCCCAACGATGAATTATATTAATAACATCAAGTTTTTCATCTATAATAGCCTGTATAGTTCCATTTTTAGTAACTTCTGAATCTTCATCTTTTCTGCTAAAATCTTCATTTTTATAGTTAGATAAAGCATTTTTAGCATGAGCAAAAACTCTATTACCCTTTCCTTTGCCTACATAAAATGTTTGCCCATTCCTTGGGTCAATCAATCTATAAACATAATATTTTAATTCAGAGATAACCTCTGGGCTAAAACTTTCAAGACTAATGCTGCTCACAACAAACTCCTCCATATTAAATTATACAATAGAGTTTATTATATTACTTTTTTTTAGAATTAAAACCAAAAATTACACATAAGAAAAAATGCCGATAACCTTGCCGGCTATAATGTCAGAATCTTTTGTGATTTCACCTTCTGGCAAATATTTTTCATTATCGCAAGTTACATTGATTTTGCCTGTTACTGGTGAGCAAACAACTCTTTTTATTGTAAAAGAATCATCTCCTGTTTTAAAAACATAGATACCTGACCCAGTTATTTTTGTTGCACCAAAATCAGCCAAAACATATTCGCCGATATTAAATGTTGGAACACTCAGTATAATTGGTGGCGCAAAAAACGATTATATCCGTGGGGCTTTTGAGGTTGCTGGGGTAAGTCAAGCTTGGTGTTATCCAAGCAAAATGGGGATTAGAGCTGTTACTGTGCGTTTTATGATGGATTAAACCTATAATGATGGTATTCCAAAATCTGGCGATATTGAATCTGTTAAAAGTTATATCTCGGATGATGAAAGAAAACCAATTACAGCAGAACTTTTTGTTGTCGCACCAATCACATCAAAAATCACGATAGAAATTAATGACCTTTATCCGAATACTTTGGAAATAAGAAACTTGATCACAACCGAACTTAAAGCTTTATTTAAACGAGAAACATATCCAGCTTGCACCTTGTCAATGCGATTGGAGGCATTTTTGAATTGAACGATATAACCTTACCCCCCCTAATTCTGATATGACTTTTTCAACCGGAGTTATTCCTATGTTTCAAAACATCATCTTTAACGGAAGTTTTTAATGCCAAACATTGATGATTATTTAGAACAAGCCATTGACGGCTTTATATTCAAAAATGCAAATTCCGCTCAAACTGGAATGAATACAAAAGTTTACCCTATATCAAAAGGAAAAACCCTTGAATATGTCCAATCCGTTGGAAGCTGGACTGTGTTTTTTGCAAACTCAAATGATAGAAGAAGAAATTGAAATCGGTGTTTCAAAAGCAGGATATGTAACTTTAAAAGAGCTTAGATACAAAAATATAACCATTCCAAAGGGGTTTTATTTTGACGGGGTCTCGGTTAAAGCTCCCTTCACATTTTTATTTTCTCAAAAAGATTTAAGACAAGGTGTAAGGGCAAGCTGTTT
>JAKJEU010000008.1 GCA_022705265.1 Pseudomonadota bacterium
GAGTGCTATTTTTTCTAAAAAATACAAACGAATATCCAAATATAAGCCAAAAGATAAAGAAATAAGCATCTAATTGACTTTCTTTGCTTACAAATCTTATCGAAACCATGCAAACTGTAATTATGTAAATCAACATAAAAATCTTTGATAAATTTTCTTTTTTAAACCCATCAAAAGATCTTATAAAAACCGACAACAACAAAACCAAATTATATTCAATCAAAGAATTAAATACATAAGGAGCAATTATAGCATTGAAAAACCCTCCCAAAGCTCCACCAATTGAAAGATAAAGATAAAATTCGGTCAAATTTCCAGAACTTGGCCTTAATTCGTAAAGCCTTAAATGAGCCGTAATTGCAATTATAAAAAATACCAATAAATGTATAGAAATAACCGCAAAAACATTTGAAGTTCCCGTAATAATGAACATGAACAAAATACTTAAAAAAGCAAGATGAAAATCAAATATTTTCTTTTTATTTTTAAGTAAAAAATCAGAAAATCCAAAAATAAAGCTTAATAAATAAAGCCCCAAAGGTATCACCCACAACAAAGGCATAGGGTTTATATCAATGGTAAGTTTATTGGTAACGCCAATCATAAGGCTTGATGGGACAAAGCTTATAAATATCCATTTAAGCCTATCTTTTGTGGTTATTTGCTCTTTTGATTCTTGTTTGATTTCTTTTAATTCATGTTTATCAGCTTCCCTTTGCCTTAAAAAGACCAAAAATAATGCAACAACAAAGAAAACGCTCCATAAATATCTTTGCGAACTTACCGCAAGATTCGTTTCAATATATATTGGGTATAAGAATAAAGCCAAAAAGCTTCCTAAATTACTTGCTCTGTATAAAAAATATGGATTGTCTCTTTTATAATTCGAAGAGGTCGCAAAAAAGCTTTGTAATAACGGAGAACAGCTTGAAAGCACGAAGAAAGGAATAAATATCGACATCGCAAGGCTTGATAAAACAAAAAGTACTGGGTAATTCACTAACCCTAAATAAGTCCTTAAATTCAAAGGCATAAAAAATACGATAGCCGAAAATAACAAGCCTAAATGAATCCATCTTTGTTTTTTAAGGCTGAAATTACTTCTTAACTTATGAGCATAATAATAACCAAAAAGAAGTGTTACTTGATAAAATACCAAACAAACATTCCAAACATTTTGTGTACCACCCAACATTGGCAATATCATTTTTGCAATCATAGGTTGTATCAAAAACAACAAAAAAGAAGTCAAAAATATAGTGATTGAAAATAAAAATCTTTGTTTCATGCCCGTTACCTTTTTTATATTTTTCCAATAATATCAAGCCTTTTAAGGCCATTATCATCTTTTAAAAACATATCATAACAATTTTTATACAATGTCTCAAATATATAATTGATAACCTTCATAATTTTATATATAACATATTACCTTTTTAATAAGTCATTGTTTTTACTTGATAAAAATAATAGTTGACAATATTCATAAATAATTTATACTTCAAACTCAATTAATAATTTTAACTTTAAAAAACAAAGAGTGGTATTTATGAAAAAACAAACAATTTCGATTAAGCCTTCTGAAGTTACAAAGAAGTGGTATTTGGTCGACGCTGAAGGGCTCGTACTCGGAAGACTCGCTTCTATCGTATCTAAGATTTTAAGAGGCAAACACAAAACAATTTACACTCCACATATTGATTGTGGTGACTATGTTGTTATCGTCAACGCTGAAAAAGTTGCTTTGACAGGTGGCAATAAGGCTGAACAACTTACATACTTTAAACACACAGGATATGCTGGAAGCGAAACTTTCACACCTGCTAAAAAAGTATTAGAAGGAAATCACCCTGAAAGAGTTATTCAAAAGGCTGTTCAAAGAATGATCACAAGAAACAAACTTGGAAGAGCTGTTCTTACAAAGCTTAAAGTATATCAAGGTCCAAACCATCCTCATACTTCACAAAATCCAGAAATTTTGGATATTGCTAAGATGAACAGAAAAAATTCTAGGAGCGTATAATGTCAGAAGTATCATTGCAAAATTTAAAAGCTGAAATGAAAGCTATGGAATCTAAGAAAACTGTAACTGAAACAGTTAAAAAGACTCCTAAAAAAGACAAATTGGGTCGTTCTTATGCAACTGGTAAAAGAAAAAATGCTGTTGCAAGAGTTTGGTTAAGCATGGGTAAAGGTAACATTACTGTAAACGGTAAAGACCTTGAAACATACTTCCCAAGACCTGTTTTAAGAATGATTATCAACCAACCTTTTGGAATCACAAACAGAGTTGGTCAATTTGATGTAAACTGCACTGTTTCTGGTGGTGGTTTATCTGGTCAAGCTGGTGCTTTAAGACATGGTATTTCAAAATGTTTAGATCTTTTTGAACCAGAATTAAGAGCTGCTTTGAAAAAAGCTGGTTTCTTAACTCGTGATAGCCGTGTTGTTGAAAGAAAGAAATACGGTAAAGCAAAAGCAAGAAGAAGCTTCCAATTCTCAAAGAGATAATCTTTTTGAATGTGCAAAAATTAAAAGGGGTGATTATTTCGCCCCTTTTTTTTATTTTTATCAATTAGTTTTATTCCGGTTTAAATCTTGTTACTAAATCGTTTACAAGCCTTGTATAAAAATCAATTTCATTATTTTTTAAACCAAAGTTATCGATATTGTTATTTTTTGAAGACCTTTCTTTGCACGAAAGATAAACTGTATGCCACCAATTCCAATCATCAGGAGAATCAGCACCGTTAATCAAAGACCTTATCTTATCACAAGCCTTTCTTAATGCTCCAAAAGTAAGCCCTTCTTTGATTGCAAGTTGAGTTATCTCTTCTAATAACCCATCAAAGTCATTTTTTGATTTTCTTTTTTCCACCAATATTTTCTTTTCAAAAGCCAATTTCATATCATCTTTTGTAATAAATTGACGGACAAGCTTTCCATAACTTTTTTTCAAATCAGGTTTAAACGACCTTTCAAAATTTATTACCTTCCTAAGATAAATATCCCTTGCCTTATTACCATAAGTTTTTACAACAAAATCTTCTATTACTTCTTTTGAAAACACGAAAATTATAAAAAGCCCATCTATATCAAAAAAAATGTTTTGCAACTTCCAAAGTTCTTAAAGCAGTATAATGAGAACATCTATCCAAATCATCAATGAACAAAATCAATCGCTTTCCTAGCAACATTCTTATACTTCGTTCAATCTCCCCTCTTAAATTTTTAATTGGATCAATGGAATTATCAATTTCATCAAACAAAATTTCTTTTGGCTCTGATTTTGTTATATTCATACTCGCATCTCTTACAATATCTCTAAGCCTTATAAGAGTATCGATTCTGTCCATTCTTTTGAATGCTTTTATAAGCTCCTTTGCCATAACGATAAAAGCCTCAGGGACATATTCCATCTCCCAGGCGCTGTAATAATGGGACGCACAATTTCGTAATTTTAAAAATTCGCAAAATCTTGTAACAAAATGCGTTTTACCAATCCCAAAATCAGCATCTAAAAGCATGATATTAGGTGTATCGTATGTTCTTATCTCTTTAAAGAAATTTTCGGCATATTCCTCGGCTCCGACATAAGTATCGTCCCAAAGATTACCTTTTATTTTATAAAATTCCTCCTCAGAGAGCTTATAGATATTTGATTTATCCTTCATACAAGCTCCTTTCGTTAATAAAAACGATACTTCTTAACTATATTATTATACCATAAATATTAATAACAGATAAATTTTTTATTAGTATTGCAATTTATCAAATCCATTTTGATGCGAAACCCCTTTTAAAAGCTTAATTTTTTCATCATCGTTCACAAATTCTTTCGTAATAATATAAGGGATAACTTTATCCTCATCTCCGACATAATGAATTTGAGGAATTTTCAAAAAATCCTCTCTAAAATCCTTTAAACTTAACGATTTATCCAAAAATGCAAGATTATGATATTTTACCCAAGTCTCCCAATCAAGATTTCCTGCAATCGTGATTATTTTAACAACTTTGATATCGTGATTTAAAACCGCAACAAGCCCAGCAACCTGAGCCCCGCCTGAATACCCTATTAAAACCACATCAGCACTTCCCACGATTGATTTAATGGCATAAGACACAGATTCGATTACTTCCTTTGAAAATCTTGCATTCGACCAATAAGAAGAATTACATTCCTTGTCTTTTACATATTGGCAAGGTCTTGCAAGGTAAATGACATTATCCGCACCATCTTTAAAAGCAATATCGCGAAACATATGTCCCCTTGGCGTTGGATTCTTTGTTACTCTTCCGTGAAAATCAAAAGCACTCCCATCGCCTTCGATATAAATTTTATAAGGCGACTCTTTATTTTTAATGCTCTGCCACGAGGCAATTTTAAATTTTGGAGTGTTTACTTCATGATAATGAAAATTTTTTGGGTATTCATATTTATATGAGCAACCAAATAAAAACATCAGCAATATCAAATATTTACATTTTTTCATCACTCTATAATATCACTTTTTTAAAAAAAATAGTAAGACAATATTTACTTTTATAAACTAAACTTACTATTATCAAGTAATGATAAATTTAGGGCTTAGTATTATGCTTTTTAACAATATATTAAAAAAATTGAGATTCTTACCGTTATTAATCGCAATAGCATTATCAAGCTATTTTGCTTGGCATGGCTATTACGGCCCACGAGGTTATAAAAAACTTCAAGAGTTAAGAACAGAATACAACAAAACCCTTAAAGCTAACCAAGAAATTGAACAAGAAAAAATGAAATTATCTTTAAAAGTAAAAAATATGTACTCAAATAACATCGATGCTGATTTACTTGACGAAATGGCAAGAAAAGTATTGAATTTTGCAAATGACGAGGATATTATCATTTTTGATTGACATTTGTTATATTTTTATATATAAAATCATAAAATCATTATAAAATTCTAAGGATTAAAAAAAAATGGCGAATACAAAATCGGCAAAAAAACGCACTCGTAAGACTATAAGACAAACTCTTGTAAACAAGAACATCAAAAACCGCGTTCGTACTTTTATTAAAAAAGTTGAAGAAGCTATGTTAAAAGACAAAGATACAGCTAAGGCTGCTTTGGTTACTGCTGAATCAGAAATGATGAAGGGCGTAAGCAAAGGCGTTGTTAATAAAAACAATGCTTCAAGAAAAATTTCAAGATTGTTTGCAAAAATTAAAACATTAGCTTAATAGCTTTTAGTAAAAATTTTAGACAATATAGACAAAAAATTTCACTCCCTTATATTTAGGGTGAGGGATTTTTTGTCTTTTTATTTTTAAACCTATTTTATACAATTTTAAAGACTCCTTAAAGACTCTTGAATTTTCAAAAAAGCTTGAAAAATCATATAGTTATAAAAAATTACCGAAAAATTATAATCTTATCAGAGTCAAGAATTTTATCTTTTTTTTTGCCGTTCAGGTTATTGCATTATTATTTTTTTCTGTTTATAAAAGATGAGTAACTTTTCAAAGAAATTGGAAATGTCATAAATTTATGGACATAAATAAATTAAGTAATAAGAATAAATTAGGATGAATATGACAAATTGGGAAAATATCGTTAATAGCCTTTCAAAAACAAAGGGAGCATATGATTCGTGGGTTAAATACCTTACTTTCAACGAAATCAATGAAGGCAAAGCTTATTTCAGCGTACCTACTCCTTTTTTTAAAGACTGGATTTCAAAATCATATGCTTTTGACATTATTAAGGCATTCAAAGAAGAAGGTTCAAACATTAACTCTATTGCTGTTAATGTTGCTAACTGTTCTTTTAAATCGAATGTTTCAAATGAAATGACTCACGAAATTAAGGCAAAAGAAATCGATTCTTTTGTTGAACCTGTCATTACCCCTATGAAAAGAGAAATTGCATCTGCTCAATTAATTTCAAGCAGACTTGATGCAAATTATACTTTTGAAAACTTTATCACAAGCCAATCAAACGAATTTGCTTATGCTGCTACAAAAAGAGTCGCAGAAGGAAGTGCCGTAAGTTTTAATCCTTTATTCTTATATTCATCCGTTGGACTCGGCAAAACCCATCTTTTACAAGCAATTGCCAACAAAATCACCAAAGAAAGCCCTGAAAAAAAGGTTTTATATTTAACTGCGGAAAAATATTTGAACATGTTTGTTAAAGCAGTAAGTTCAAAAGACACAAACCAAGCACTTGAATTCAAGGAAATGTTCCGCTCGGTTGATGTTTTGATGATTGATGATATCCAATTTTTAATCGGTAAAAAAATGACTTTGGAAGAGTTGTTATACACACTCGACGAATTGGTGGAAAACGGTAAACAACTTATTTTATCAGCAAACAAAGCCCCTAATGCTTTAATCGGACTCGATGAAAGACTTAAAACCAGAATGTCTTCTGGCCTTGTTGTTGACATTATGCCTGCTTCTTTTGAATTAAGACTTAATGTTTTAAAATCAAAGGCTCTTTTATTAAAAACTGATATTCCTTTCGAAGTTTTGGAATTTTTGGCTGAAAAAATCCCATCAAATATCAGAGAGCTTGAAGGCGCTTTAAGAAGAGTCGTGGCTCATGCGGAAATTATGGGTGAAAAAGTTTCATTGTCTCGTGCAAAGATTGTTTTAAAAGACCTTTTAAGCTCGACCGAAGAGCGAATCATCAGCATTGCCGAAATAAAATCAAGAGTCGCAACTTTTTACAAGTTAAGACAAGTTGACATCATGTCAAAATCTCGTCAAAAGGGAATCGCTGTCCCAAGACAAATCGCTATGTATATGTCAAAAACCTTGACCACCAAATCATATCCAGAAATTGGCAGAGAGTTTGACCGTGACCATACAACGATTCTCCACGGCGTAAGAAAGATTGAAGCCTTGATAAAAAGCGATAAAAATTTACTTGAACAAATTAATACCATTCGTGGAACATTATTATAATCAAATTTAAAGGGAGGCATTTTAAAAACCTCCCTTTTTTAATTTACAAATCTAAATAAAACAAAAATTGTATTTCTTCTTGCTCTTCTTTTTGATAAACCTGTTCCCTTATACCTTTAAGCTTTGCCCCTTGCTTTGAATAAAATTTACAAGCGGGAACATTGACATTTTGAGTTTCGATTTTAAGCTCTTTAAGCCCATTTGATTTGGCACAATTTTTAACCATATCAAAAAGCTTTGAACCTATACCTTGATTTTTATAATCGTTATTTATTCTTATATCCCAAAGGGCTCCTAAATTTTCTTTGAAATCAAGCATATAAACCCCCTTGGTTTTCATAACCAAAGTTGCTCCTCCAACAGGCTTTAAATCATCAAAAGCCATAAAAAATCGCCAATTTGTGATATCAAATTTCTTATCATAATCCACCGCATTATTATATTTGCGATAATCTTTGATATATGGAGTATCTATTTTTTCTTCTTTAAGTTCAAACCCTTGCAACCCTTTATTTTTAAGCCTGTACAAAGATTTGACCATGAAATTCATTTCAACCGCATCATATTTATCAAGCTCTTCTTTGAAAACTTCTCTATAAATTATTCCCATAAAAAGGCAGCACCTCTGACTCCGCTTGAATCACCGAATTTAGCTTTTTTAAGCTTGGTAAAAACAGTATCAGAAAACACATAATCTCCCCAAATTTTTGGAACATTTTCATACAAAGAATCGACATTCGACATTCCACCACCTAAAACCACCACTTCTGGGTCAAGAATGTTGATTACCGAAGCCAAAGATTTTGCCAATCTTGTTTCATATCGTTTTAAAGTTTTTGTTGCAATTTCATCGCCGTTGTTTGCAAGACTGACAATTTCTTTGCCACTTAAATCCTTATTCGAAAGAAGTTTATAATCCCTTACGAAACCAGTTCCCGATACAAAAGTTTCGATACAGTTACATTTTCCACAATAACAAGAAATATTTGTGTTTTTCTCTTCTTCGTCCATAAAGGGAAGTGGATTATGCCCCCATTCGCCACCAATTGCATTCGGACCGCTGATTAGTTTGTTATATGCAATTATTCCGCTTCCAGCTCCGGTTCCGATTATAACACCCCAAACGGTTTTTGCACCCATTCCCGCTCCATCAACCGCTTCTGACAAAGCAAAACAATCAGCATCGTTGGCAATTTTGATTTCTTGCCCCAAAGCTTGTTTTAAATCTTTGTCAAAAGGCTTGCCAATCAAATGCGTCGCATTGGCATTTTTAACCAAACCCGTAGCAGGAGATATAGTCCCAGGAATACAAATCCCAACGCTTCCCTTTTGTTTTAACTCCTCAAAAGCACAAAAAACAATGTCCTTAATCATCATTACGGTTTTTTCATAATCACCTTTTGGGGTTGCCACTCTTTTACGATAAATTTCTTGCTTATTTTCATCTAATGCAACAATTTCAGTTTTCGTGCCGCCTAAATCAATTCCTATTTTCATTATTTTAATTCACTTTCAATCATAAAAGTAACCGGACCGTCATTTAAAATCGAAACTTGCATATCCGCACCAAAAATCCCCGTTTCGGCAATAATTCCAAGACTTCTTATTTTTGCGACAAACTTTTCATAAAGTTCATTAGCCATATCAGGAGGAGCAGAATATACAAAAGAAGGTCTTCTTCCTCTGCTACAATCTCCATAAAGAGTGAATTGAGAAATAATCAACATTTGCCCGTCTATATCTCTTAATGAAAGATTCATTTTGCCATTTTCATCTTCGAAAATTCTTAAATTAATAAGTTTTTCCGACAACCAATCAATGTCTTTTTCGCTATCTTTTGGGCCAACGCCAAGCAAGACACAAAGCCCTTGATTAATTTGTCCATTAACCTTTCCATCAATTGTTACGGAAGCGTTTTTAACCCTTTGTATTAATGCTTTCATTGGTTTTTCCTACATATTAAAACTTGAAAATATTGTGTGCATATCTTTGTCACCTCGACCTGAAACATTTACGATAATGTTCTTTTTACCCTTTAAGGTTGGGCAAAGTTTTTCAAGATAAGCAAGAGCATGAGCGCTTTCAATCGCTGGAATAATCCCCTCTTTTTTGGACAACAATCGCAAAGCTTCCATAGCCTCGTCATCGGTAATCGCATCATATTTTACTCTTTTTATCTCTTTTAAATAAGAATGTTCAGGACCAACACCAGGATAATCAAGCCCAGCGGAAATTGAATAAACTTCACTTATTTCGCCATCATCTTCTTGTAAAACTATGGTTTTCATACCGTGAATTATGCCGACTTTACCCTTTGTCATGGTCGCAGCATGAAGTTTTGTATCAACCCCTTTACCTCCTGCTTCTATGCCATAAATTTCGACACTTTCATCATCCAAAAAGCCTGAGAAAATACCGATGGCATTACTTCCACCACCAACACAAGCAATAATGATATCAGCATGGCCATATTGTTTAATTTGTTCCTTTGCCTCGGTTCCAATTACGGATTGGAATTCTTTTACAATTTTTGGATAAGGATAAGGCCCAACCGCAGAACCAAGACAATAAAAAGACTTATCAATCTCACTTACCCAAGTTCTTATCGCAACCGTTACGGCTTCGCTTAAAGTTTGAAGCCCTTCGGTTACTGGCACAACTTTTGCTCCCAAAAGCTCCATACGGAAAACATTAAGCTTTTGTCTTTCAATGTCAACTGCACCCATATATATTTCGCATTCAAGCCCAAGTAAAGCGGCAACCGTGGCTGTTGCTACTCCGTGTTGTCCTGCTCCTGTTTCGGCTATAATTTTTTTCTTACCCATTCTTTTTGCAAGCAAAATTTGCCCCAAAGAATTGTTTATTTTATGAGCCCCTGTATGGTTTAAATCTTCTCTTTTAAGATAGATATTATGTCCGTAATAATCGCTTAGATTTTTTGCAAAAGTAAGTGGAGTTGGTCTTCCCACAAAATCTTTTAAAAGCCTTTGAAATTCCGAAACAAAGCCTTCGTCTTTTAATGCTTTTTCATATTCGATATCAAGTTCATCTAAGGCTTTTTTAATATCCTCTGATACATATTGTCCGCCAAATTGTCCGTAATATTGGTTATTCATCATCTTTTCCTTAAAAAATAAAACTAATTTCATAATATTTTACTTAAATAAAATAATATTTGCACTCATAAAATTATTATTTCGTTAAAGAATCAAAAGAGTCGTAAGCTTTGTTAGATAATAGTTTTGTAAAATCAAAAATCTTTAAAAATTAAAGCCTCTTTAAAACCATCAACTACAAAAGTTTATTTGCTTAAAAAACACTGTCTTAAAAAGTAGTTGTAAGAATTTATTAATATGTACTTTTATTTTTTAAGGTGTTAAATTATACCAAAACAAATTAAAATTTAATGGACGCAACAATGAACCAATTTAAAGAATTTTATGGCATTTTTTCAGAAGTATGGAACCAAGGATTTCTTGGTATTAATATTGCTAAACTTATAAATATTTCTTTAATTCTTATTTTCTTTCTTTGGTTTAGAAATAAATTTACCAAAATTATTCTTTCAAAAATATCAAAGTTAGCTGAAAAAATTAATGCAAAAACAGCTTTTTCCTTGATAAATAATCTTGAAGAACCCGTAAAAATGATACCCTTAATTATTGGTATATTTTTTGTATTAGATTATATCGGATTTAAAGATGGTGCTTTGAAATTAGTCGGGGAAAGAACCATAAAAACTCTTATCTCTTGCAACATATTTTGGGCTGTTTATGTTTCGGTTGCACCTCTTTCAAAATTTTTAAACCCTTTAAAAAAGATTTTCACCACAGAAATTATAAATTGGCTGGTTAAAACCATCAAATTTTTCATATTGTTTTTTTGTGTTGCAACCACATTAGAAATTTGGGGAGTAAATGTCGGAGCCTTAATCGCTGGTCTTGGGCTTCTTGGTATTGCTGGTGCTTTGGGTGCTCAGGATTTGGTAAAAAACCTTATTTCTGGTGTTTTGATTTTGGTGGAAAAAAGATTTCATATCGGAGATTGGATTTTAGTGGACGGTCTTGTCGAAGGCACGGTCGAAGAAATTGGTTTTCGTTCAACTTTGATAAGAAGGTTTGATAAAGCTCCTGTCTTTGTTCCTAATACAAAACTGGCTGATGCCGCGGTTACTAATTTCACAAAGATGACTTATCGAAGAATATTTTTCATATTGGTGTTTTATATTCTTCCTCAATTGACCAACTTAAAAACATTCGTGAAAGAATTGATAATTATATAAAAAACAACCAAGATTTCGTCCCCGAAGACGAAGCCCCTTCTTTTGTAAGGATTGATCGTTTTTCTGATTCTTCCATCGACATTATGCTTTATTGCTTTACCAAAACAAAAAATTGGGGTGAATGGCTTAAAATAAAAGAAGATTTGTCCTTGGAAATAAAACGAATCGTTGAAGAAGAAAAATCAAGTTTTGCCTTTCCTAGCCGTTCTTTGTACTTTGAGAATTCTCCTTTTTATGGCGAAAAACCCGAAATTTTTATACCTCCTGTTAAGTAATATTAAAACGACTATGACGAAAGGCATAACCAAACATATGAAAAAGGTATTCTTTTGACAAAAACCGTTGAAAAGAATTTTAAAACAAGAGATAATAAAACTAGACACTTAATTTTTATAAAACTATTTTGGAAAAAAATGACACACATATTAAAAATTGCAATTTTATTTGCATTTGTAACATTTAACATCGCTAATGCTTCGTATGTAAAAGTTTCAGATAACTCTTACATCCAAGACATTTATGAACGAGCAAAAAAGGGGGATTCTATCTCCGTTGATTTACTTGAAGTTGCTTCGATGGAAAAAAATGATAAAGATGCGCAATTTTTTCTTGGAATGATTTATGAAAAGGGCGAAGGTGCAAGAAAAAATCCAATTAAAGCTTTTGAAAACTATCAAAAAGCTGCGGACCAAGGTCATCTTTTTTCTATTTTAAAGGTGGGTTGGTTTTATGAAATGGGAATCATTGAAAATATCGATTATGAAAAGGCAGCTTTTTGGTACGAGAAAGCTGCTAATCAAAAGCATCTTGGCGCCATATTAAAACTTGGCGATTTTTATTTTCATGGAAGAGATAAAGTTAAAATTGATTTAAAAAAAGCTAAACATTTTTATAACCTAGCTGTCGAAAGAGGTGATGTTGATGCAAAAAATTATATAAACGAAATTGAAAATGGGGAAGTTGTAAATAAAAACGGGGAAGTTTCAGGAAAAAATGAACAAAATAAAACAAATGTTGCCACATCACCCCCTCCTTCATCCTTAAATAACTCCATAAACGAAAACATCGACCCTAATGTAAAAAAATTAATTGAAAATCTTATTATTTTTGAAGCAGTTAGCTTAAATAATAATATAAGTATGAAAAATTTAATAATCTCAAAAAAAAACGATATATATAATGTCTTAGCCCCTGAAATATTTTTAAATGGCACCGACTCAAATTTATCTGTCGGTGATGTTAATTTTGAAATAAGCGGCATAACTTCTCCAATTAATTATGAAAACGCTTTGAATATTAAGGTCATTTTACCAAATACTTTGAAAAATTTGGATAAAAGAGGAAATATAATAAACACAACTATAATTCAAAAATCTAATTTTAATTTTGATATTGTGCCTAAAACTAATTATATCAAAAATGTGGACTTTACCTTAGATAAAATAAGAACCTTTGGACGATCCACTACACAACAAACTGATTTTTCAACTGATATTTCTTCTATAAGTTTAAAAGATAACAAAAAAGATGAAAAAGATTTATCATATATTTTTGTTATAAAAGATATTGTATCATCATCTTCTGATAATAAAAAAACTTCTATTGCTGATATATCCACTGAAATAAATTTTACAAACTTTGACATAGAAAAATATAACAAGTTTATAAATAATATTTCAAAAGATGTTTTTTTCGAAGATGCTTTGTTTAGCTTTAATATAAATAATAT
The DNA here is from genome assembly GCA_022705265.1 of Pseudomonadota bacterium. Taxonomy (GTDB): domain Bacteria; phylum Pseudomonadota; class Alphaproteobacteria; order JAKJEU01; family JAKJEU01; genus JAKJEU01. The sequence continues at coordinate 12,967 of JAKJEU010000008.1, forward strand.
AAAATTCTTTATTAATAGCTCTTTAATATCAAAACTTGAAAATATAAAAATCGCAACCTCCTCAAAAAAGCTTTCAACCGATAATGGAACTTCGGATATAACTTTTGAAATTAACAATATTTCAGCACCCTCTTTAAATAATAATAATCTTAGCTCTTTGGATAAAATCTCCTTTAATGTTAACACTCAAAATTTTCCATACAAAAGCTTTTATGAGCTTGTAAAAACCCAAGGAAAATCAAGAGATGTAAGCAATGGATCGATAATGCAAAATGCGTTTTGTGTTATGGATAAATGTGTCGACCCTTATGATGTTCTTGAAAAAGTATCTCAACCAATTGATTTTAATATAAAAGACATTTCAATTATTACTCCTAATTACGGGCTTATTGTTGATGGTAATGTCAAAATGTTGAAAAAGTCCCAAGGTGAAAGAAGCGGAGATGTTAAAGTAAAAATGTATGGTTTGGATAAATTATTGGATTTAGTTCAAGCATCCATGGCAAAAAGTATGGCAGCACCTCCTCAAAATAATGGTAATCCTCAAATAAACCCTGCAAACTTTGTGATGCCATTTTTAATGATGGCTGAACCAATCAGAGCAACTGCTATAAAAGAAGTTGATGATAAGGGAAGAAATGTTGAAATTTACAACATAAAAGTTCCAAAAGTTGGCGAAATGTTAACCATAAATGGAAAAAATCCTTTTATGCCTATGCAATAATCATTAACAAAATAATTAAAAAAGGAGGTCTTGTTTTTAAAGTCCTCCTTTTTTATTAACTAAAATAAGATTTATAATATCAATATCGCTCTGAAATCATTAACATTAGTAAGAGTTGGACCAGTGATTATTAAATCCTCGATTGCTTTAAAATATGAATATGAATCGTTATTCATTAAATAATCGGACGCCTTTAAACCTTTATCAAGCCCTCGTTTCAAAGTATCTGGGGTAATAATCGCACCCGCCGCATCTTCGATACCATCAACTCCATCGGTATCACAAGCAATCGCAAAAACTCCTTCCATTCCTTTTAAAGCCATCGCCAAAGCCAATGAAAATTCGGCATTTCTTCCACCCTTGCCGTTTCCTTTTACGGTTACGGTGGTTTCTCCTCCTGATAAAATTACGCATGGTTTTTTAATTGGTTGAGAAAATCCTTTTATCTGCTTTACAATGCCCGCATGAACTTTTGCGACATCTCTTGCTTCGCCTTCCAAAGCGTTACCTAAAATTATGGTTTCAAACCCTCTGGACCTTGCAAACCTTGCTGCTTCGTCCAAAGCATCTTGGGGAGTTGCAAGCATATGCACCGTAACATTTTCAAGATATTTTGAACCAGCCTTTGGCGTTTCTTCCTTTGCTTCTTCAAGGTATTTTTTAATGGAATCTGGTGGATTTAAGCCATATTTTTTAATAACCTCTCTTGCATCTTCAAAAGTTGTAGGATCAGCAACAGTAGGGCCAGAAGCAATAACCGAAGGGTCATCACCAGGAACATCAGAAATCAACATAGCAACAATTTTCGCAGGATAAGCCGCCTTAGCAAGCCTTCCTCCTTTAATTGCCGAGATATGCTTTCTTACCGAATTTATTTCGGCGATATCAGCACCACTTTTAAGCAACATTTTGTTCATTGCTTGCTTATCTTCGAGCGGAATTTCGGGAGCAGGTAAAGAAAGCAAAGCAGACCCACCACCAGAAATAAGACAAATGACCAAATCGTCCTTGCTTAATCCTTGCACCATTTTATAAATTCGTTTTGCGGCATTTCTTCCCGCCTCATCAGGTGTTGGATGGGACGCTTCAACCACTTCTATCCGCTTTGTTTTAACGCCATGACCGTATCTTGTTACGACCAAACCTTCTAAATCACCGCTCCAATTATCTTCAACCACCTTTGCCATTGCACCGCCTGCTTTTCCTGCACCTATGACTATGGTTCTTCCTTTTGGTTTTTCGGGCAAACATTTAATTAAGCTTTCCGCTCCCTTTACTTTTGTTAGGGCGGCGTCAAACATATCTTTTAAAAACTCTCTTGAATTAAATGACATAACTTATCTCCCCTCTTTTTTATTTTTAAAAAAAAGGAGCCTGAATTTTGCTTCAAACTCCTTTTCTTTTTTACTTACAACCTTTTATGATTATAACACAAAAAGGCTGATAACATAAACAGCAATCATCGCAGCTACACCTTCGATTAAAGTACCGAGAGTTTGAAGCTTAAAGCCATCTTTTGTATCCATGTTTGAAAATTGAGTAACAACCCAAAAATAGCTGTCATTTGCATGAGACACAACCATAGCACCAGCACCGATCGCAATAACAGACAAAGCTCTTGCAGCCTCGCTATCAAGCCCTAAGGCACCAAGCAATGGAGCAAGTAAGCTTGCAGTGGTGATAATCGCAACGGTTGAAGAACCTTGCGCCGTTTTAATAGCAGCAGCAATAATAAATGGCAAGAAAATTCCAAGATTTAAGTCTTGTAAAGAAGCACCAATTTCTTTTGCAATGCCAGAATTTTGTAAAACCTTACCAAAAGCACCACCAGAACCAGTAATGATGATAATAGTAGCAGCCGCCAAGATAGCTTCACCAACCCAACCCGAAGAGGAAATCATTTTTGATTCAAAATTCTTAGGAAGTAAGAATGCCAAAACCACACCAATTAACAAAGCAACCACAGGTTGACCAAAGAAGTTTAATAAATCGATGAACTGACCTTCTCCGAATGGTTTACTTGGGTATTTTGCAATGGAACTTAACACAATCAATACGATTGGAAGTAAAATTGGGATAATTGAGGTAATAACACATGGAGCATTTTTTTCAAGCTCTTCCATTTTTACTGAATTTTCTTCTTCACCTTCTTTTGCATCAGGAGAAATTTGAATTTTTGAAGCATAAGTAACAGAAAAAATCCAACCCACAAAACAAGCAACAAAAGCCGCCATCAAACCATACATAATGACTTGACCAAGATCTGCCTCAACAATACCAGCCGCGGCAATAGGACCCGGTGTAGGTGGAACCATAGTATGAGTTGCATAAAGCCCAAGCGATAAGGCAATCGCACTTGAAGCCAAGGTGATTTTTGCCTTTCTTGTTAATGCTTTATTCAAAGATGATAAAATAACAAATCCAGAGTCACAAAACACAGGAATGGAAACAACAAAACCCATAATTGACATTGTTGCAGGAACATTCTTTTCCCCAGTTATTTTTAAGGTGCTTTTAGCAAGTCTAATAGCACCTCCCGTTTTTTCCAAAAATGTTCCGATAATTGTTCCGGCAATAATAACGATACCGATATAACCTATTGTTCCTCCAAAACCATCGTTTACCGATTTGACTACATCTTGTAATGGCATCTGAACCGCAATACCATAACCAAATGCAGCAGTAAGCAATGCTAAAAATGGATGGACTTTAAACTTAGCCGTTGCAATAATAATAAAGGCAATGGCAAAAATTAGTGCATAAATCATATTTCCCCCTTTTTTT
>JAKJEU010000157.1 GCA_022705265.1 Pseudomonadota bacterium
GTTTTTGCAAGAATAGTTTCAAGTTGTTTTGAAACCTCCGCCGTCTTATCCAAAGACATACCATTAGGCAAGAAACCTTGTAAAATAATCAAACCTTGGTCTTCGGCTGGTAAGAAGCCAGTTGGAACGATTTTAAAAAGATAACCAGCCCCAATTCCAAAAACAATAACCGCAATAATAGCAAACCTTGACTTATAAACAAGATTTGCAACGATTTTAGTGTATCCATCTTTTGACTTGTCAATAAATCTTAAAATCATTGCGATAAGACCTTTTTGTTCTTCCTCATGATTATGAGGCTTTAACAACAAAGCACATAAGGCAGGAGACAACGACAAAGCATTAACCGCAGAAATTAACATCGAAATCGATATCGTAACCGCAAATTCACGATAAAGGCTTCCCGTAATGCCTTTAACAAAAGCCACAGGAACAAAAACCGACAATAAAACCAAAGTAATCGCAATAACCGGAGCGGTAATTTCCTCCATCGCCTTTAAGGTCGCTTCTTTCGGAGGCAACCCCTCTTCTTCCATGACTCTTTCAACATTTTCGACCACCACAATCGCATCATCAACCACGATACTTATCGCCAACACAAGTGCAAGTAAAGACACCGTATTTGCCGAAAATCCAAACGCCAACATAAAGGCAAAGGTACCAACCAGCGACACAGGAATAGCAAGCATAGGGATTAAGGTCGTTCTCCATTTTCCCAAAAACAAATAAATTGCAAGAATAACCAAAATTAAAGCCTCAAACAAAGTCTTTACAACTTCTTTTATCGCTTCGTTAATAAAAGAGGTAGAGTCAAAAGCAACATCATAATCCAAATCTTTTGGGAAATTTTCTTTTAACCTTAACAAAGTTTTTTCAATATTATCCGCCACCTCGACCGCATTTGAACCTGGGGCTTGGTTAATAATCATAGTAGCAGAAGCACCACCTTTATAACGGCTTGAAATATCGGAATTTTTCGCCCCAAGTTCAACTTTTGCAACATCTTTAAGATAAAGTGGCAAACCCTCTTCATTTACTTTTACCACGATTTTTTCGAATTCTTCCTCACTTAAAAGACGCCCGCTTGTAACGATATTAAGTTGCAAAACTTGTGAACCTTCCGTTGGTCTTGCCCCAATTTTTCCTGTTGCTGTTTGAATGTTTTGAGCTTTTAAGGCTGATATAACCTCGCTTGGAGTGATTTTTAATTGCTTTAACTTGTCATTATCAAGCCAAATTCGCATCGAATATTCAAACCCGTACAAAGCAATATCACCAACACCATGAACTCTTTGCAATTCGTCAAAAACATTCATTTTTACGAAATTACCCAAAAATAAATCGTCGTAAGTGTTATTTGGAGAGAAAAAAGAAATAACTTGCAATATCGCGGATGCAGATTTTTTAATATTAACACCTTGCACCATCACTTCATCAGGCAATTTAGACTCAATCGATTTAATTTTGTTTTGAACATTAACCACATTCATATCAACATCAGTGCCAAGTTCAAAAGTAACCGTAAGATTATAAGAGCCATCGTTTGAAGAAGTCGATTTCATATAAAGCATTTTATCCACGCCATTAACCGCTTGTTCAATGTTTTGCCCGATAATTTGTTCCACAGTAGTAGAATCAGCACCAGGATAATAAGCACTTACTTGCACCTGAGGCGGAACAATGTTTGGATATTGCGATACAGGAATTACCCCCATCGATATTAAACCTGCTATGGTCAAAAGAAGAGATATAACAACGGCAAGTCTTGGTCTTTCAATAAAAATTTTTGACATTTGTTTTTATCCCTTAATTTTTATTATTTTCAGGTGTCTTTTCTTCTTTAACCTCTTCGGTTTTTGGCTTGTTTTCAACCGCTGGGGTTTGAGACATAACCTCGACCTTTGTGTTTGGTTTTAATACTTGGAAACCTTGAACAATCAAGTTATCACCGACATTAAGCCCTTCGGTTACAAGAATATAATCACCGTAATTTCCTTCGGTTTTTATTCTTTTTACCTTTGCAACATTATTTTCGGATACATAAACAAATCTTCCTTGTTGGTCGACTAATACCAAAGCTTTTGGAATGACGACTGATGGGACTGGGTTAATTGTTTCAAGGTAAATTTTGGCATACTGACCATCTTTTAAAACATTATCAGAGTTTTTAAAAATTGCTTTAAGTCTTAAAGTATTCGTTTTACGGTTAATCAAAACATCGGCAAATTTTATTTCGCCTTTTTCTTTATATTCGCTTTTATCAGGCAAAATCAAAACCGCTTGCATATAACCACCAATTTTTTGAATAGAGCCAATTTCTTTGATAATTTTGAAAGCATATTTTTCGCTTATTTCAAAATCCACCTTAACCGTATCAGAATTAACCACAGTGGTTAAAGCCGAAGTAGTAGAGGAAATATAATTACCTTCGTCAATTACGCTGTCACTTACTGTGCCATCAATTGGAGACACAATTTCGGTATAACTTAAATCCAGCTTTGCCATCTTTAAATTTGCTTCTGCCTCGCCGACTTTTGCCTTTGAAACCTCATAAGTTGCGCTTTGCTCATCGTATTTTGCTTCGGATATAGTTTTGGTTTTGATTAATTCTTTTGCTCTTTCATATTGGAGTCTGTCTTTTTCATAAGAAGCCTTAGCCATCTCTAAATCAGAAGTTGCTTTTAAAACTTTTGCCTTATATTCGTCTTGTTCAATTATAAAAAGCTTATCGCCTGCCTTTACCTTTTGCCCGTCTTTAAAAAGCTTTTGTTCCAAAAACCCATTAACCCGAGCCTTAATTTCAACTTTTTTATCGGCACTTACAAAGCCTGTGGCATCTTTTTTAATTTTTATTGGGACAAGTTCAACTTGCTTTACCAAAACCTTTGGCGTCGATTGTTCCTTTACCTGAGGAATTGTTTCTTTTTTACATGAAATCACAAAAAACATAAGCAAAATTAAAAAATGCCTCATAGTCCCTCCAATGAAAATCTCAAATTAGCTATAATAAAGGTAACATTAAAAAAGCTTTGATAAAAGGTTTTTTTAAGGTTTTAAAAATCAAGCAATATGAGAATTATCCAAAGCAGTTCCCATTTTTAAATCTTTACTTGCGATTTTTCCCATCACAAAATCATAATACTTAGGCTTCATCCCCATGCCAGGGCGAACCGAACGGACATTTTCAGGAGTGAAAATCTCACCTTTTTTAACATCTTTTGCAATATATAAAGATTTACGATATTTTTTATTCGCATTTTCGCTTTTTGCATGAGTTATGCGTTTTCCATTACCCAAAGCTTGCCACGCTCTTTTTGTTTCTTCGACCAACATTTTCATTTCATGTGGTTCAAGCGAAAAAGCACTATCGACCCCGCCTTCGGCTCTTGAATTTGTAAAATGTTTTTCAATCACCACCGCACCCAAAGCAACAGAAGCAATAGCAACACCTATTCCCAAAGTATGGTCGGATAACCCCACATCACAACCAAAAGTTTTTTTAATCAAAGGTATTTGTTTGATATGAGAATCGGTCGGATCAGCAGGATAATTTGCAGTACATTTTAACAATATAACTTTATTACAACCATAAGTTTCCAAAGTCTCCACCGCCTCGGCAATTTCG
>JAKJEU010000158.1 GCA_022705265.1 Pseudomonadota bacterium
TTATCGGCTGGGACATAATCTTTTTTTGATTCTTGTTTTTTAATACGAAATAACAAAGAGCTTACGGTTTCTTTTACACGGTTTACACCTTCGGAAATTTTGACAGCTTCGATATACGAAGGGTCGCTTGGCTTGCTTGCCATCATCAAAAGGTCAGCCGACATTTTAATTGTTGCAATTCGGTTATTAACCTCGTGTGCCACACCGCTTGCAATCATACCCAAAGTTTGTTCTTTTTGAGTTTTTTGCAACTGCTCCATCATATTTTTTTCTTCGGTAACATCGATGAAATGTAAAGTTGCCCCTTCGACAAAGTTGTTTTCGTCTTTTCTTGGTGTAATGTAAACCAAAGCTGATATAGGTTTTGAATCCTCTTCATCATGGTTGGTTATCATTTCAACATTAAAAGAAGCATAAGGAATATTGCCAAGTATGGTTAATTTTTCAAGACGGCTTAAAAAATAAGAACGGTCAGAAACGGCAATATAATTTAATATCGAAGAACCAAGCGGGTCTTTTAATTTTAACATCTTTTGCATAGAATAGTTTGCATCAATAATATCGCCCCAATTTGTGCAAAAAACGATACCAATAGGAGATTCGGTAAAAAGTTTGGTAAAAGGAGAAGGTTTGGTTTCTTGTTTTTCTTCTGTATCTTCGTCTTCGATTTTAAGACAGGAAAGGTAAATAAAGTTTTCACCAAAAACCTCATGCATAGATTTAGAAGTAAGAAGTTTAATCGTATCTTGGTTTTTTGATTTTACATAAATGATTTCTTGGTTGTTAAAGGTAAGGTCTTTTATCTTTGTTAAAGTAATTTCCGATAAATTTGTTCCGATTAATTCTGGTTCAATGTATCCCGTTAATCTTAAAAATGCGGAATTTATGTATTTTATGTTTCCTTCAATATCCACGATGCAAAGCCCTGATGGAACATTATTTATGACTTTGCTTAAAAATTTGTTGTCTTTATCAATTGCTTCAAGAATAGCAATTTTTGCGCTTATATCTTCGATTACCCAAACGAATTCATTGTTTTTAAGTTTTTTTGTTATAACCTTGTACCAAGCGATACCTTTTTCTTTTAAATCAAGGCAAATATCGGTTTCATTGTTGAATTTCCCAAGATGAGAGGCTCTTATTTTTAATAAAGAAGAGTTATTCTCATTGGACACATTTTCGGAAAAATAATCAAGAGGGTGTTTTTGAGCAAAAAAATCGTTGGCTTCTTTGTTGATAAAAATCAATTTTTGGTTTTCATCATAAGCAATAATAAGATAATTTTTGCTGTCAAATATTTCTTTGATGATTTCAAGGCTCGGAAGATCGTTTTCAAAAAATACAGTCAAAATAAGAGGTAAAAAGCTTAAACCAAAAAATATAATCCCCCCAACATAATAATTATGCGAAGAATTATCAGGATATCCATAAGCAATCACCAAATATATTATTACAAGGCTTGCAATTAGGATTTTATTGTAATTTTTTTCCTTTAAGTTTGTATACATAGCTTATAATCTTTGCAACTGCCTCAAAATGTTCAGATGGTATAGGCTCATTGATTTCAACCGCAGCATATAAAGCCCTTGCAAGTGGAGGATTTTCAATAATCGGTACATCATGTTCCTTTGCTTTATCTTTGATTCTTAATGCTAAAAAGTCAATACCTTTTGCAACCACGATTGGAATTTTAGGGCTGTTAGGGTCGGTATTGTCATATAAAATCGCAACCGCATAATGAGTAGGGTTGGTAATAACGGCATCCGCCTTTGGAATTGATTGCATCATTTGGTTACGAAAGCGTTCCATTCTTAAAGACCTTATTTTTGCCTTAACCAAAGGGTCACCTTCAAGTTGTTTATATTCGTCTTTGGTTTCTTGTTTGGTCATTTTATGCTTGTTAAGATAATTAAATTTTTGAATGAAATAATCAGCCCCAGCAAAAATAAGCATAACGATTACAACGGTAAAAAGAATGATTAATATAATATCGTGTAAAGCATTTAAACCAGCGTTAAGGTCAACTCCGCTAAGTTTTGTGATGGTGTCGTATTTCGATTTAAAAGCAAGGTAAAGCCCGCCTAAAACACAAGCAATTTTAAGAATACCTTTGGCGTTTTCGATTAATCTTTCTTTTGAAAACATATTTATAAGGTTGCCGAAAATATTAATCCTGTCCCATTTTAGTTCCAAGCGTTTAGGAGCATATAAAAAACCCGTTTGGACAAGGTTCGCTGCAATTGATACAAAGAAAAAGATTAAAAGAGGGCCAATGGTTAAGATAAAAAGTTCAAGTGAAATTTCACTGAAAATTTTTTGCGCACTTTCGGGCGTAATCCTTATTTGATAGGAATTTTGGATATTCCTTTTACCAAAGCTTAGCATTTCTTTCATTATCGGAGGAACAACACCCCAAACAAATATAAGACAAGCAAACAAAGTAAACCAGTTTTTAAGTTCATGGGATATGGGGATATCGCCTTCTTCACGGGCTTTACTTAATTTATGGTCGGAAGGCTCTTCCGTTTTGCTTGTATCATCTTCATCGGCCATGCTTTAACTCGCCGTAAAATTCATTAAGCTTGTTTGATAATATTTTACGAAATTCATCAAAAAGAATCCAACCAAAAGAACAAGTAAGTTCATGCCAAAGTATATTTGAGCTGGCATAGCAAGGAAAAGCACATTAAGTTGGGGCATAAGCTTTGCAACAATAGCCATAGAAGTTTGCATGGCAAAGGTAAGAATAATAAAAGGAAAGGATATTTCAAGTCCGATTTTGAAACTTTTATCCAAAGTTTTTATCAAGTACAAAGTCATATCCTCCATCATCAAAGCTTTTCCAGGAATAAATAAAGTATAACTGTCAAATATCGCTTGGAATATAAGATGATGAAGGTTGGTTACAAGGATAAAGGCGTAGGCACTCATAAATAAAAATGAATTCAAAAGCATGGTTTGTTGACCTTGGAAGGGGTCAAATACCATGGAATGTGAAAACCCCACCGAAAAAGTTGTCTGAGCCCCGGCAATTTCAATGGCTGCAAATATTATATGAACAAAAATGCTGAAAAATACTCCGATTAAAACCTCTGATAATACAATCAAAAAAAGTTCAAGTACGGAATTTGGCATAACAGGTAAAAGTTGCACCACAGAAGGGTAAATAGCAATGCTTACCATTAATCCAGCACAAAGACGGAATTTCGAATAAACAAAAGCCGTGGATAATATAGGCATAACCATAAAAATTATCCCAATTCTTGAAAAAATTACAAAGAATTTGAAAACTTCTATGCCTAAGATTTCGCTATACATCAGATTCCCGTTCCTATTGCGATTATTCGGTCAAAAAGAGAGTTTGCAAAAAATTGCATTCTTCCAATTATAAAAGGTATCATTAAAATTAAAACCAAAAATATTGCCAATAATTTAGGAACGAATACCAAAGTCATTTCTTGGACTTGGGTCAAGGTTTGTAATATACCGATAATAAGACCAAGAAGCATCGCAAAAATCAGCAAAGGGCCGACACATATAAGCATCACGAATATAGAATCTCTTGCAACCTCGATTACATCAATTTCATTCATTATTTAAACACTCTTAAATTATATGCGT
>JAKJEU010000009.1 GCA_022705265.1 Pseudomonadota bacterium
CATTTTTTGCCCGATGGTTACCCTTGTCCACCGCGATTTTAAGCCATTTCAATGCTTCTTCGAAACTTTGCTTTACCAACTCGCCTTTAAGATAAATCTCACCCAAAGCAATAGAAGCGAATTCATGTCCTCGTTCAGCGGATTTTTTATAAAATTCTATACCATCAGTTATATATTTATCCCCAAACGCACCACTAATACAATCCTTGGCAAAAGCGTATTGTTCTTCGGCGCCGGAATGAAGAGTGGCCTCTTTTTTCCATTTAAACGCTTCAAATCTGTCTTGTTTTACTTCATCACCATTAAGGTACATATCGCCCAATTTCAAACAAGCCTTTTTATGTCCCATTTGACCAGAGCGTAAATAAAATTTCAAAGCCTCTGCCTTGTTTCTTTTGACCCCGTCACCGTAATAATACATTTCACCAATGTAATAAATGCCCTCGTCATTACCTCTGTCACAAGCTTTTTTGTAATATTTAAAAGCTTGAATCACATCTTTTTCATCTTCTTCGCCGTTATAAAACAAATCGCCAAGAAATAAGCAAGCCTCAATACTCCCCATATCAGAGGCAAGTTTAATAAACTTTATACCCTCAGATTTATTTTGAATAACACCCTTGCCTTGATAAAGCAAAACCCCAAGATGGTAATAAGAACCCTTATAACCCTTTTGATGAGCCTTATTAAACCAATAATAAGCATCGGTAAAGTTTAATTTTTGCCCCATGCCCTTATAACACATAAGACCAACTTGATACATCGCATCCAGATTACCAAGGTCGGCGGATTTTTTAAAATATCTTAACGCTTCGGAATAATTGACATTGCAACCTTGCCCTGACAAACACATAAAACCGATTTTAAGCATCGCCTCACGATTACCCATAATCGCCGATTTTTGAAACCAATAATAGGATTTTTCCAAATCTTTTTTAGTCCCTTGCCCCTTAAAACACATATCACCCGCGATAAAAGAAGCCAAAGAGCTTTTCATCTCGCCTGCGGTTTTAAAATATTCATATGCTTTTTTATAATCTTGCTTTACACCATCGCCTTTGTAATAAATAAGACCCAGCAAATAATAACTCATCCCATCGCCGATTCGTAAATATCTTTTTATCTTGCCCTTGGTCGAAAATTTAAGGTAAAGAATAAGAAAAACAACGATTAAAGCAATAATTGCTATGCCGATTTGATAATATGTGTTTTGCAAATAATTCATAACAAGTATTTTAACCTAATGATTTTTGAATTGTAAATTATAAAGTTTCGCATAATACCCGTCTAATTCCAAAAGTTCCTTGTGAGAACCCATTTCAACAATCTTACCATCATCGAAAACGCAAATCTTATCCGCATTTATAATTGTCGACAAACGGTGAGCAATAACAATAGTCGTTCTTCCTTGCATCAAGCGTTCCAAGGATTCTTGGACCATGCTTTCCGATTTTGAATCAAGTGCCGATGTCGCCTCGTCCAGCAAAAGTATCGGAGCGTCCTTTAACATCGCCCGTGCAATCGAAATCATTTGTTTTTGACCACCCGAAAGATTTGATCCTCGTTCACCGACCATAGTATCGTAACCTTTTTCTTGTTCGACAATAAAACGATGAGCCGCAGCATCCATCGAAGCCTTTATCACATCTTCTTCGCTTACACCTTCTTTACCGAAAATAATGTTGTTTTTAATGGTGTCATCAAACAAAACCACATCTTGGGACACAAAAGCAATATTTTCACGCAAAGATTTTATCGTTACATCTTTGATATTTTGACCGTTAATTAAAATTTCGCCTTTTTCCACATCATAAAATCTTAACAACAAATTGATAAGTGTCGATTTTCCAGAGCCAGAAGCACCAACAATCGCCGTGGTTTTATTTGGTTCAAAATTAACCGATACATTTTTTAAAACTTCTTTTTCCCCAGTGTAAGTAAAGTTTAAATTTTTAACTTCTATCAAGCTTTTTGACAATTCCAAAGGCTTTGCATTTTCGCTATCCTTGATTTTTGGAAAAGAATGAAAAAGATTAAAAAGCCTATCTAATGCACTAATCCCCATTTGCACTCTTACACTTAAATTAGCAAGACCTTTTAAAGGTTTATAAGCAGCCACAATCGCCATCAAAAACACCATAAAATCACCCGTGGTAAGCTTGCCATTAACAATCCGCCAACCACCATAAGACAAAGTTCCCGCAATCGCAACTCCGCCCATAAATTCCATCATCGGCGACATTCTTGCACTTATTTTCGTCATCTTTAACGAAATTTCCGCAATCGCATTGGCATTTTGACCGATTTTTTTAATTTCCTCTTTTTCCAAACAATAAGATTTAATTATCCTTATCCCTTGGAAGGATTGAGCCAAAGCACCAAACAAACCTCCGCTGGACATTTGTTGCGTGCTGGTTAAATTTCTTACCTTTTTTCCGTAATATATCAAAGGGTAAAAAGCAATCGGGAAAGTGATAAACATTACCGCCGCCATCTCAGGGCTTTTTATAAACATCAACACAATCAAAAATACCACCGTGCAACTGTCTTTTACCAAAACCGTCAAACCGTTAAGCATCGCATCTCTGGCAATATTTACATCGCCGATAAAATAATTTATTAATTGCCCCGAATTTTGTTTCGAATAAAATTCCACATCCAAAGTCATCATATGAGAAAACAAATCCACTTGGAGGCTTTTTACCATGTTAAGCCCGACCCTTGCCATCACGACTTGTTGATAATATATTGCAAAACCTTTTACCGCAAAAATTCCAATAATTTGAAGCCCCACCAAAGTCAAAACATCTTTATTTTTTGAAATGAAAATCTCATCAAATACAGGTTGCAACATCTTTACCGAAAACGCTTCCATACTTGACGCGACCACCATCAACAAAGCCCCCAAAAAAATCTTGCCCCTTTGTGGGAAAAGATATGTCATCCACATCTTTTTTACATTTGGAAGAGCGGTTATTTTTAAAAGCTCTAATATATTTTTTAATTTCATTTATTTTCTCTTAAAATTCATCTTTATTTTTAAATTAAAAGTCATTTTGACAAAGCTTTTTTCATTTGTAAAGAAATTAAAGACTTTGCCACGATTTCTGCGGTTTTCATGTCATCAAGATAAAACAAAAAATGGACTTCTTTGTAATTTTTGATGGATATAAAATATTTTAATTTGTCGTTTTTTAATTTTACTTTGCCGTGCTTTATTACCAAATCGGCATAATCATAAGAATCAATTTTACCCTCGTCATAAAATAAATATAAACGGTCTGGGAAAAAAACTGCCACGCCTTTTTCAAGCCTTAATGACACAAGGTCGACATTGGTTTTTATCAAATCATATGGGTTAAATTTTACATCCACGCTAAATTGATAAGGCTTTTTTACATCATCGCTTATAACCAAGCTTTTAAGAGTTTTTATTTCCTTAAACCCTTCGACAAAGTTTTTATATTCTTTGCCAATATAATCATCAAAATAATAATAAATGATGCTGGTTATTCTCCGTTCGTCATACATTGCGACTTCTTTTACCGCCAAACAAAATATAACAAAAGGAACAAAACCCAAAACATTAAAAAACAAAAAAGTAAGCAAGATTATGGCAATAGAGCCCATCAAAAACCTTTTAAAAACCTTGTTTGCGGTTCGTTTTGACATTATGTCTTTCATAAAATCGCGTTTGTTGGCATAAGCGAGGTTATCATCCTCCAAAGCTTGCCATCTTAATTTCGTTTCAAAAGGCTTTGAATAAAAATCGTTCGCATTTTTAGGCTTTTTTGGCCCGACATGAGAAGGTTTTTTCATAATATCGAGTTCGAAAACCTTATGTTTATAAATTTTTTGCACCTTGTCCATAAAAACGCAATAAGCATCAGGGATATCAAGCACCATAATGGATAACTTTGATATTTTCAAATCTACTCCTTTGTTTTCGTCAAAGGAATAAGTCAGCCCCGAAAACTTTATTTCATTTTTAGACATGTCGTTTTATAATATTTAAAACATCCGATTTAATGTCGTCGGTTTGTAAAGCCACCTCGATAATTGCTTCGACAAGACCCAGCTTATTGCCACAATCATATCTTTTGCCCGAAAATTTCACACCGTAAAGGTCGATTTTTTCAATACATCTTGAAATCGCATCGGTTAATTGGATTTCTTTGCCCTCTTTTACTTCGGTGTCCATGTAATTAAAAATCAAAGGATTTAAAACATATCTTCCCACTACCGCCAAATTTGATGGAGCTTCCTCGACCTTTGGTTTTTCGACCATAGACTTTGCTTTATAAACATTATTCTTAGCCTCGGCAATATCCAAAACCCCATAACGATTTACGATTGCTTTATCGACTTCGTTAACCGCAATCACATTGCCACCAGTTTTTTCATAAACTTCGATTAATTCTTTTAACGGATTTTTACCCATAATCAAATCATCAGGCAAGATAACAGCAAAAGGTTCGTCCCCGATTATGCCTTTTGCCAAGGATATAGCATGACCCAAACCAAGAGGTACAGATTGCCTTACATATACTGCTTGACCTTCTTTTAAATTTGATTTTTTAACCTTAGCAAGTAAGTCCATCTTATTTGATTTAGTCAACACATTTTCAAGTTTAGTATTAACATCAAAATAATTAATAATCGCAGACTTGCCCTTACCAGTTATGAAAATAATTTGTTCAATCCCAGCCTCAATCGCCTCGCTTACCGCATAATCAATCAAAGGCTTATCCACAACGGTTAACATTTCCTTTGGCACGGCTTTGGTGGCTGGTAAAATTCGGGTTCCCATTCCTGCTACTGGTATGACTACTTTCTTAACTGGTTTCATTGGTTTATTTAACTCCTTTTATTTTTTGTAAAAAGTTATAAAAAATTAATGGAATTTTACCACAACCTTTGCTTTAAAACAAAAGAAATATTTGCACGGTGGTTTTATAAGTTAGTGGGCAAATTTTTCCCATCATATTCAAACCACATAAAAAAATACGGGATATATGGTCCCGTATTCTTTATCACACAACTTTTTAAGGTATTATTACTTTTTTTTCATTGTAAGGCTTTTTTAAAAAACTATTTACGATAACCAACTATTAAAAAAACCTTGTAGATATATGTATACCACGAAAATATTAAAAAAGTTTTAATACGCTTTGTTGTGATTGGCTTGCAAGCGACAAGGCGTTTGTTCCAAGTTGTTGTCTTGTTTGTAAGGACAACATATTTGCCGCTTCTTCGTTCATGTCTGCCAAAGTAAGGTTGTTTGCACCATCGGTTAAGATATTTACCATATTATCGGTAAAATCTTCTCTGGTTTGAATGATGTTAAGGTTTTGACCCCATTCTGAGGCTTTTACTTCTAATCTTGAACTTGCTGTATCGATGTCTGCCAAAGCTCTGTCGATATCTTTTGTATCTTTCCATTCGTTTTTAGCTTCGTTCAAACCAAGCCCTTCGGTATCAAGCACTGCTCCTTTGATTTCAAGAGTCGAAGTTCTTGATTCGTTAAAGTTAACGGTCAAATCATCGCCTTTTAAAAGGTTAACACCCTTATATCCAGTATCAGAATTTTGAACCATATTATCGATTTGATCCAAAATAGTGTTGAATTGTTTTGCATAATCTTTTCTTACATTTGTTCCGTTATCGCCAAGACCAGCCAAGCCCAAAGAACTAGAAGAAGTACCCAAAGTTCCCGCACCATTTACGGTATCAGACACAACAAGGCTGTCTCCGTTTGAGGATTTAATTTGAATATTACCATTTTTATCAATTGAAGCGGTAATATCAGAGCTTAAAGAATTCAAATCTTCTAAGAAAGCGTCCATACCGCCTGTGGTTGGTTTGATGTATTCAGTGGTTTGAGCACCCAAAGTCTTTGCAACATTTCCTGTGATATCGCTTACTTTAATTGCTTTTCCAGCTTCACCAACGACGGTTAAAACACCTGTGGCATTGTCAAATTGAGTACCAGCAGCATTAATTCCATCAATGCCTTCTAACTTAGTTACCAAGTTTGCCAAAGTTTCAGTAGCATCCAAAGTAATATCAGTTAAGTTTTCACCCACCATCACACGAATTTTTGCAGGGGTTGGAGATATTCCAAGAGTAGTCATGGTGTTTGTACCACTCATAAACCCAGAAGCATTAGCCGCATTTGGAATTGCATCTCCTGCGATTGTTGCTGTGCCTGCGGTTTTCATGGTTACGGTATAGCCTGCATCAAGTCCTAATGCGGTTACAGAGTTGTCAGCATCACCACCAGCTAATGCTAAGCCTGCTGTATCCAAAGCTTGTACAGTTACAGAGTTCTTCGCATCCGAAGTTTTTAAGGTAAATTTACCATCAACAACTGATGCTGTGACTAAACCTTTTAATCTTGTGTTGTCGTTAATTTTCTTTGTTACTGCTTCGATTGTATCATCAGAAACAATTTGAATGCGAACATATGAATTGTCCGCAACCTTAACTGCCAAAACACCTGTACCCACTTGTCCCATATTGCTCATGGTTTGGGTTAAAGACATATGCTTTGTTCCCTTGATTTCTCCTGCTTCACCGAGCCTTACGCTGAAAGTTTCAGCGGCATTAACACCACCAATTTCGGTTGGCGCTCCAAGAGGTCCGAAATTAATCTCTGACTTAATGGTTGAGGACACATTGCTGGTGTCTCTTGCATTGTTTGCCAAAGCTTTTGCTTGGTCTACTAACTTCTTCATCGAAGTTACAGACTCATCTGCTGTTTTGATTGTTTGAATAGCTTGTCCCATACCGTCCAACAAACTTTCAAGTTCGTTTGCTCTGGTATTTAACGATTGCGCTGTAAAAAATGATGATGGATTGTCAAGCGCTGAATTTACTTTTAAACCTGTTGACAAACGGTTTTGAGTTACATCCATCATTTTTTGTGTAGCTTGCAAGCTAAGCAAATTGCTTCTCATACTTGCAGTCAAAGTGACTCTATTATCAGCCATATTATTTTCTCCTTATATGTTAAGCGTTAAAGCTTTCCCTCTTACGCCTTTTGTAATACATACAAAGAGGCGAAGGCTTTTTTCTTTACGCTTGGTAGGGTTTACTTCCTACCGGTTGTTTATTTTTCTGATAAACTATTAAAAAAAAGCCTTCGCATATAAGTCATTAGTCCTTGAAATTCATTCAAAGATTATTTTATATTGCTAAGCTCCTTTCCATAGTATGCTGCAAGATATAATTCTTTAATTTCTGGAACTAATGGGTACCTTGGATTACCTCCCGTGCATTGGTCGTCAAACGCCAATTCCGAAAGCTCATCAACTCGGGCTAAGAACTCCTGTTCTTTGACACCCACATCTTGGATTGATTTAGCAACATTAAGGTCGCCCATAAGTTGCCTTATTATCTCAACTAATCTGTCCACTTTTTTATCAATGTCGTTTCCTAAATCGTCGCCAAGGTGCAACATGTCTACAATCTTTGCATATCTTCCCTTAACGAATGGATATTTATATTGAGGCAATAACCCTTGTTTAGTAGGATTATCGGTCGCATTATACTTAATCACATAAGGCAATAATATCGCATTAGCAAGCCCATGTGGAATGTCAAAAGCAGCACCAAGTTTATGTGCCATAGAGTGACATACCCCAAGGAAAGCGTTTGCGAATGCCATGCCCGCTATGGTTGCGGCATAATGCATTTTTTCTTTTGCTGTGATGTCTTCTGCACCGCCGTTATAAGAGCGTTTTAAGTATTTTAAAATAAGTCTTATAGCTTCGATTGCTTGGCCATCAGAGAAATTGTTTGCGAAAACCGAGGTGTAAGCTTCGATTGAATGGGTTAAAGCGTCAAGCCCACCAAATGCAACCAAAGATTTTGGCATAGTCAAAACAAATTCAGGGTCAACAATAGCCATATCCGGAGTCAATTCGTAATCCGCAATTGGGTATTTTGTTCCTGTTTTTTCGTCAGTGATAACTGTGAAAGGAGTTACCTCAGAACCAGTACCAGAAGTGGTTGGAATTGCAACCATAATTGCCTTTTTACCCATTTCAGGGAAAGTACAAATACGCTTTCTGATATCCATAAATCTCATTGCAATGTCTTCGAATTTCAATTCTGGGCTTTCATACATTAACCACATAATCTTTGCCGCATCCATTGGAGAACCACCACCAAGAGAGATAAAGACATCTGGTTCATAATTACCCATTACTGTCAAGGCTTCGTTAACATTGTTCAAAGTTGGATCAGGTAAAATGTCGGAAAATACTCTAACACTCATGCCTAAACCTTCTAAGATATCCGCTACTTTCTTGACATGACCGATTTTTTCCATGGTCTTGTCCGTTACGATAAAGGCTCTTTTTCTTCCTTTAAGCTCTTTTAAAGCAATTTCCGTAGCACCGCGTTTAAAATAAACTTTTTGTGGAACTTTGTACCACAACATATTTTCGCGTCTTGCTGCAACTGATTTCACATTCATAAGATGTTTTACTCCTATATTTTCGCTTACTGAATTTCCGCCCCATGAACCACAACCCAAAGTAAGTGATGGTGGAAGTTTAAAGTTATAAACATCACCAATCGCACCTTGTGAAGATGGCATATTAATTAAGGTTCTTCCTGTTCTCATGTTATTTTCAAAAAGTTTAATCTTATCAGCCTTAGTCTCGTCCACATAAAGTACAGATGTATGACCAGCACCGCCAAGTTCGATTAAAGCTCTTGCTTTTTTCACAGAGTCTTCGAAAGTTTCAGAAACATAGTAACCAAGTACAGGAGAAAGTTTTTCATGTGCCAAAGCATCATCAAATTTAACTTCGCCACCATCGACTTCACCAATTAAAATCTTAGTAGCAGGAGCAACTTTGATGCCAGCAAGTTCAGCAATTTTGAAAGCAGATTGACCGACAATGGCAGAATTTAACTTGCCATCAACGAATATCGTCCCTTTCAATTTTTCTTTGTCCTTACCAGTCACGAAATGACACCCTCTTTTCACAAATTCTTGTTTTACCAACTCATCGATTTTCTTATCTACGATGATTGCTTGTTCTGATGCACAAATCATGCCATTATCGAAAGTCTTACTCATAATAACCGAAGAAACCGCCATTTTAACATCTGCTGTTTCGTCAATTATCACCGGAGTATTACCAGCACCAACACCAATTGCAGGTTTTCCAGATGAGTATGCCGCCTTAACCATTCCAGGTCCGCCAGTTGCCAAAATAAGGTTGATGTCGTTATGTTTCATCAAATATCCTGTAACATCTGGGGTTGGGAATTTGATAAAGCCCAAAATGCCTTCTGGTGCGCCCGCTTTTACCGCTGCTTCCAATACGATTTTAACGGCTTCGTCGGTGCATTTTCTTGCTCTTGGGTGAGGAGCGATAACCATACCGTTTCTTGTTTTCAAAGCCAGCAAGCATTTGAAAATCGCAGTAGAAGTAGGGTTAGTAGTAGGAATAACCGCAGCCACGATTCCAATTGGCTCGGCAATTTTTTTATACCCGAAACTGTCGTCGTTTTCGATGATACCGCAAGTCTTTTCGTCTTTGTATTGGTTGTAAATGTATTCAGCCGCAAAATGATTTTTAATCACTTTGTCTTCCATCACACCCATACCAGTTTCAAGCACAGCTTGTTTTGAAAGCTTAATTCTTGAAGTCGCAGCAGCAATAGCAGCAGCTTGGAAAATTTTATCGACTTGTTCTTGGGAATATGTCGCATAAATTGCTTGGGCTTTTTTAACCTTTGCCACTACTTCATCGACTTCGGCGAAATCTGATGGAGTTTCTTCGATTTTTTGTTTATTTTCTGTCATTTTCTTTATTCATTCCTTTTAATTAAATAATTAAAATTTGACCTTTTCGTTGTCGGATAAGATTTTAATCAAATATTTCATTTTTGCATAGGAAAATTGGTAAAAAAACTAATTAAAAATTTTTTTATTTTTTTGTTTGCATTTTTAAAAAATTAGATATATATTCTTTTTTGTTGATTCGGTAAAACTGATTCTATAAAAGCTTATTTAAGCGGATGTGGCGGAACCGGTAGACGCAACGGACTTAAAATCCGTTGAAGGTAACTTCGTGTGGGTTCAAGTCCCACCATTCGCACCATAATCAATCCCCTAATCTTTACAATTAGGGGTTTATTTTTGGGCTGGATTTTTACCTTTTCTTACCGTAATATAATACACAATACCGTTTATTAAAAAATTTATACATATTAACCATATTGAAATAATTTATCGCGATAATTATTATCGTAAATATAACTATCACTTTTTTTTAAAGGCGGGGACAGCATGTTTAAAATTTTATATCGCTCTGGCAAAAAAAACTCGGCAAGATTAAGCGGAAATATCGCCGTAAGTATCCATGATGTAAAAGGCGAATTTGATAATTATGAAAAAATCAACGAATCTTATAAAATGAATGCGACCGAGCTTAAAAACGGTAAGATTTTGGAAAAAGCACGGGTTAAACCTCATCCTTTGAAAATGAAATCGGTTGGAATTAAAAAAGAAGAACATAAAATGCCTTCTTTGTTCAAAACTATTATCAAAAAGTTTTCTTAATAAAAACAAATACTTAGCAAATTGTTTTAGAATTGTTTTAAAATTTTGTTGACTTTGATTTAGAATTATTATAAATTTAATTTTGTAACAAGTTCAACTCAAATCAAAGGACAAAAAACATGAGCAATTTTGCAATTATTTATTGGTCTGGGACTGGGAATACCGAGGCGATTGCCGAAATTTTAAAACACGAAATATCAAAAGCAAATCATAACGCTGTTATAACTCCTGTTTCAAAAGCAAGCATTGAAATGGTGGATAATTGTGATGTTTTGGTTTTAGGTTGCCCTGCTATGGGGTCTGAGGAATTAGAAGATAGCGAAATGCAACCTTTTGTTGAAAGCATTAAACCATTGATTAATGGCAAGAAAATTGCTCTTTTTGGTTCTTATGATTGGGGCGATGGCGAATGGATAAGAATTTGGCACCTTGACATGGTCGAAGCAAAGGCAAAAGTTTTTAACGAAGACCTGTTTGTTAAAGGATATCCTGACGAGGAAAAACAAGACCTTTGCGTTAATTTCGCTTTAAAATTATGTAACTTTTGATGAAAGGATAAAAAAACAACCCTTAAATTAATAAAATCTGACACCTTCAAACATAACTTATGAAATTTAAAAAAATAAAAATTCACCCTTTTTTTTTAATTAACACACACAAACACCTCTCATAAGTTATTTTTGAAAGAAAAAAGGAGGACTGACCCTTTGGCCTCCTTTTTTTATTTTTGATTGACATTCATTAAAATAAATAAGAATATTTTACCTCTGACATTTTTATGAAAGTTAAGGTAAAAAATGATTAATATGGATAAAATTAATGCGGATTTTAAGGCTTTAAACGAGGACGAACAACAAAAAGTAAAAAATATAATCAAAACCGTGCTCGACAATTTCAACCACCAAGCAAAATTTTTGCCCGAAGATGTAAAATTGATGGAATTTACCAACAAAGTTTTTGACGCTTATCTTTTTGTTTTTGTTAATGTTTTGAGCGATATTGCGAATTTTCAAAACAAACAAACCGCAAGCCTTGTGTTATATATGACTTTGCTTGAAATTTTTGAGGAAGAGAGGATTTTAAAATTTGATTATTCTCCACTTTACGAGGAAAAAGAATTTCAAACCATGCCTCATTTTATAAAAACTTTTTTAAAAAGCGAAATTATGGGAAAATTTGATACTTCTATGTTGGTTTACATTGAACGATATATCGAACAAACCACGGGAAAAGCAACAAGATTTATGCAAGGTTTTTAAAGTTTTATTTTTTAACCGCTTCAAATTCGGATTTTAAATTTTCAATTCCAAAAGGATAAACCCTTGCGTCATAATCTTTGCTTTTGAAATAAAGCCTTGCAATAGAGGCAAGTTCGCCCGTTTGACATCTTCCACCACAAACGGTTATTATAATTTTATCCTTTGGCATTTCGTTTAAACGGTCTGGGACTTCGGAAATTGGCATTCTTACCAAATTTATACCCTTAATTTTTACTTCTTGTTCGTCTTTGTACCTTACATCGACAAGCACCGCTTTTTCCTCATCAATCATTTTTTTAAGTTCATAAAAACCGACCTTAGAATTTAAAACATCGACTTGATTAATGTTTTCAAGGTAATCGTGTAAGAAATCTTCACTTTCATGAGCCTTCAAATTAAAACTTGATAAGCATAAAAACATAACTGCGATAATTATTTTTCTCATGAATTCACCTTTTATAATATGTTAATTACACAAAAGCACCCAAACATCGTAAATCGGACTTTCGACAGAAGAAACCGTAGTCGAAGAAAACATCCAACCTTTAAAAAGCTCGACCTTGCTTTTGTTATGTTTATTTTCGATTATTTCAACATAGGCAGTATTTTCAGGAGTCTCTTCTGGTGGACGATAAAGACAAGATTTCACCTTGATTTCCAAATTTTGGAATTTCAAAACTTCGCCCACTTTTACCACTTCTTCGCTGAAACGACCCGTGATTTTATCAAGCATTCCCAAAGTTGCAAATTCGCCCTCAATGTCCGCAGACTTTGCAGAAGGCACAAAACAAAACAAACATAACAAAATCGCAAGTATTTTATTCATCTTCGCCCTTTTTTATTGCATAAAACAATATGCTGGATTGCCCCAACAAATAATTGCCGTTGTCCTTTTTAAGCATAGGAGTTAGCTCTTCTTTTACCTCTTGGACGAACTCTTGCTTTAATTGTTTATTTTCAAACAAAGTCATGAAAGGATAAAGTTTATGTGATAACCATTCGTCAAAATCATCTTCCACAGGGATTGAATAATTAACGGTTTCAATCGACCTTACCAAAAAGCCCTTCATTTCCAATTTTTCACGATAATCTTCGATGCTTGGTTGATAATAATCAAACAAATAAAGTCCGTTTTTTTCGTGTTTTTCCAAAACTGTGATAATTGCTTGGTTCAAAGCGATGTCGTTATTTTCGCCCGCAATTTCACCAATAAATCTTCCCTCTGGTTTCAATGCACGATAAATGCTGTCTAAAACCATGGTTGGACGACGCATTTTATGCAAAGAATTGATGGAAAAAGCGGTATCAAATTCCTTGTCAAAAAACATACCTTCGGAATCGACGACCAAGGCTTCCAAACCTTTTGCCCTTGCCTTTGCAACTTTTTCTTGGTTTTTATCAACCCCAACCACCTTCATTCCCATTCCCGAAAGAATAAAAGCAACCGAACCATCTCCGCAACCGACATCTAATACTTTTTTGCCGTGTTCTGAGGCCAACATTTTCATCAACTCGCCCATTATTTTGGCGGTTCTTTCATCTGGCATTATCGCCGAATAGTCATTTCCCATTTTCGAAATAATCATAGCTTTACTGTCCTTATATAATTATTGTGTCGCAAGAAAAATTAACTCTCCCACTGTGTCTTCCAAAGATTTGTATTCCTTGGTTTTTTTGATTAAACCGTCGACCATAAGCAATTCTTTGCTTTTGCCTGGTTCAAGTTTAAGGAACTTACCCCCCATAAGTCCATCTGAACTGACGACTGCCATTGTATCTTGTGGCAATTTAATTGTTTGTTTTAAAGTCAAAGTAACCTCGGCCATAAAATCGTCTGATAATTTAACATCACTTACCGTGCCGACTTTAATCCCGCTTATGATAACATCAGACCCCTTAACCAAGCCCCCAGCTTTTGTAAAGATAACCTTAACATTATATCCTTCGATTTTTTTGGTATCAATTTTGGTAAGCGAAAAGATTAAAAAACCAATCGCCGCAAATAAGACAATGCCCCCTAATATAGTTTCAAAAGGATTTCTTTTCATAAATTCAATTACTCCACCTTAGTTTTTTCGTTTTTCTTTCTTGCCATTGCAAGAATTTGTTCAATTAATTCGTCAAGTTCAATCGGTGATTGAGTATAAGAAGCAAAGCCACCATTTTCAATTTCTTCGATTTCGCCACCAACACTTATATCAATGTATTTTCCACCCATCAAGCCATCAGTCATAACCGATATGACCGAGTCTTCTGGAAGTTTAAAAGGTATGTTAAGTTCAAGTTTTACCAAAACTCTAAAATCGTCTTTTAACGAAATGTCCGCAACCCGACCAGATTTAAGCCCAGAGACAAAAACATTATCCCCAACCCCAAGCGAGCCCGTCTTATCAAAAGTCGCATATACAACATATTGTTCAAAAGCACCCGAATGCTTAAATCGATTTATATTCATCGCAAAAAGCATAAAGCCCATCACAAGAATAATTAACACAACACCCGCAAAAATCTTTTTCGATTCGACATTCATAACTTAAAAATTGCCCTTTTTTACCTTATCACCATGAAAACATGATACCATATTTCGACAAAAATCATAGAAAAATCGTAAACTACAACTCCCTACAACTAAGGTTATATCACGAAATTATGAAAAAAATGTGTAGTTGACGCAATAGCAGTTTACATTTTTGCGATTTTTTGCTATGATTTGAATATAATCGGAAATTAATTTAATGACTTTTAAGGCTTTATTTACTTGGCTTTAAAGGTCTTTTTTATTACCTTAATTTTCCGATTTTTTTATTTTTAAAAATTAATAAAAAAAGGAAAATGCCATGCAATTTGAATATAGCATTATGGATAGTCATGAGATTAAAAAATTATCAAATGACGATGAACAAAGAATTATCAAAGACATTTCAAACAGTTTCAAAAATTGGGACGATTTAAGGTCGCACCAAATAAAAGCGTATCAAAAATTAAAGCCTGAAATTTATATCGAAGAAAGGCAAGATTATCATAAAAAGGCTTGGAAATCCGACAAAAAAATGAATAAGATTTTTTCGCTTTTCGAAACCAGACAAGCTTATTTATGGGAAAATATTTATGCCAATGTCGATAAAATGTTCGATGTCGAAGGCAAGGATTTAAAATCTTCGTTATCGGCTAAGGAACAAAAATCTTCTCTTATCGATGCTTTTTATAAGATGAAAGTCAACCAACAACTCGATAAAGCGATTGAATATCTCGATTCTGTGGGTGAATTTTGTTTATTTACAAGTTGGAAATCAAAATACAAACAAGTTCGAAGACCAATCAAAGCAAACACCAAAAATTTAATAAAAGACGAGGTTTTAAACGGGATTTTTAATGAAAAAATTTATGATGGAGCCTATGTCGAAGCAATTAACCCAATAAATCTTGTATTCGAACCAGAATCCAGTCCCGAAATTGATTTTGAATGGGATAAATGCGGAAAAATAATTAAATCTTTTCAAAGTTTAGAGGAGCTTCAAAACTCGTTAAGTGAAAAGGATTTTGACGAATTAAACCAAATGGTTAAAAAGAAAAACGAAGACATAAAAGATGAAACCGAAACCTTAAACGATGTATTTTATCAAGGAAAAGTCGAGGTTTTGCAATATTTTGGCGATTATAATTTTAATGGTGAAGTTTTAAAAAATTATTTTATCAAAATCGTCGCAAGAAAGTTTTTAATCGGATTTGAAACCAACCCTTTTATCGTAAATCCGATTATAAATGTGGCAAGCAAACGAAATCCTGATACCAATCGCGGAATTCCATGTCTTTATTCGATTTACGACCTTACAAAATCTTTGGAAGACGATTTAAACGAAATCAAAGATGTGCAAGTTTTGAATAAAAACCCTGCTCGTTTTGCTCCTGATAACTTTTTTAAGGAAGATGAAATTGAAATTTCTCCTGGGAAAATTATTAAATATAAACAAGGCATCGATGACCCAAATGCGATTATTTCAATTCCAATACCGCTTCATGACGCAAGCAACCATATTGCTTATCTTGACAAACTTATATCAGATATTTCAGGCATTTACCCAAATATGCAAGGTGGTGGAGATGTTACGAATTCCACTGCTACGGAAATTAAGGTTAAGGTTCAAGGGCAATCGACAAGGCTTGCAAAGGATTTGGACACGATAAAACAAAACGGCATTATCAAAATGGTTGAAAATGTGGCTGACATGCTT
>JAKJEU010000159.1 GCA_022705265.1 Pseudomonadota bacterium
GTTGCATCAAAATTGGGTATAAGAACAAATGGTTTCGTTGCTCCATCACAAGGAAACTTTAATGACCTTATTGACCAAATAAAAGCTGTTGATGAAGCCTTAAAAGTCGAAATTGACGCTAATGGAAAGCTTAAAATAATAATGACAAATGGTGATGACATTATTATAAATGACTTGTCAGGAACTCCTTCTTCTGTGCTTGGAATTCAAGCAACAGGAATGGACGGTACGAATGTAAGAAAAAGTTATGCTGAACAATATGACACAATTGTACAACAAATTGATGATTTGATTTTAAATAATGATTCAAGTTACAAAGGTACAAACCTTTTAAACGGACAAGATTTAACAGTTTACTTTAATGAATATAGGACTTCATCATTAAAAATTGATTCAGTCGTGTTTGATACTTTGGGGCTTGGTATTAAAGATTCAACAAATGAATGGAAAAATAATGCTGATATTCAAAAATCGTTAAGTCAAGTTGATGGTGCAATTTCAATGATTGAGGCGCAAGCATCTGAATTCGGACAAAATTTATCTGCTATTCAAAACCGTCAAGATTTTACTGAAAATATGACAAATATTTTAACAACAGGTGCTGATAGCTTGACTTTGGCTGATATGAATGAAGAAGCGGCTAATATGTTGTCATTAAAAGTAAGGCAAGAACTTGGTACTAATGCCTTGTCTTTGGCAAGCCAATCACAACAATCTGTGTTAAAATTATTCTAACAGAATAAAAAAATATTAGATAAATATATGAGGTGAATGTATAATCGAAAAAAATACAATTCACCTTTTATATTTTGTTGGGGAAAATATGAATCGAAGGCTAAAAAGACTTGAATTATTAAAAAATAAATCTGATAGCGATATTAAAATTAAAGAAATAAGGTCGCTTTTGGATAGAAAAGATTATGTTAAAGCAAATGAGCTTATTAACGAAATTCTTGATGAAAGCCCAAAAGATGACCAAGCAATGGCTTTAAGCTCGTTTGTTTCTGCTAAATTTGGATATGTTGATTTTGCCATTGAAAGTTTGTTAAAAGCAATTGATGTAAATCCTTTTAATGAATATGCATTAACTTTACTTGCAAGGATTTATGCGGAAAAGCAAGATTATGATAATGCAAAAAAATATTATTTAAAAGCAAACAAAATAAATAATGGTAATGTTGATGTTTATAAGGGAATGGCAAATGTTTGTTTGTCTTTGAAAAAAGATGATGAAGCATATGAATTTGCTAGGGCTGCTGTTGTGCATGTTCCTAATAATGCTGAGGCCCATTATGTTTTTGCGGATGTTTTAAGACAAAAGGGATTACTAGATGATGCAGGTCTCCATTATGAAAAGGCGGTGGAGCTTGATAGTGGAAGCCGTTCTGCAATGCTTGGTTGTGCGATTACTGCATTTTCAAAAGGCAATTTTAAACAATCCGTGGAACTTTATCGAAAAATCCCAGATTATAAAGATGAACCAAGAATCTTATGGAATTATTCTTTGGCTTTGCTAGCTTGTGGAGAGTTTAAAGAAGGATATAGCATATATAAATATGGTTTTCCTTGCAAAACAAGGGCTCCTAATCGAATGATGTCTATGAAAAAGCCTGAATGGAAAGGGGAAAGTTTAAAGGGAAAAACTCTTCTTATTTGGAGAGAGCAAGGGGTTGGCGATGAATTATTATTTTCTTATTTCTATAAGGAAGTAATAAGAGGTGCTGGTAAGGTTATAATCGAATGTGAAAAAAGGCTTGTGTCTTTGTTTAAAAAAACTTTCAAAGATGCCGAGGTTAGGGCTCAATCATGTAGCGTTGAAGAAATTAAAAAAGATGGTGATGTGGTTTATAAAGAATTGATGGAAGATTATGATTATCATATTCCTGCTATGCAAATACCTGGTGTTTTATATGATTGCCCACAACAAATTCCTTTTAACAAAGGTTTTTTAAATATTGATGAAAATTTAAAACAAAAATGGAAACAAAGGCTTTCAAATCTTAAAGGTTTAAAGGTCGGCATAATGTGGCGAAGTGGTAATGTTAAAAGAGCCAGAGGTCTTGAATACGCCGTGGTTGAGGATTTGAAAAAGACTTTCAGCGTAAAGGATGTAAGTTTTGTTAATTTAATGTATTCCGAATGTGAAGAAGAAAAACAATATATCAAAGAAAATTATGGAGCAATTCTTCACGAATGGGAAGATTTGAATTTAAAAGATGATTTTGAAGATGTGTTTGCTTTGATTGATGGTCTTGATTTGGTCGTTTCACCAGGAACAACTGTAATAAATATGGCTGGTTTGATAAATAAACCTGCAATATTGTTTGGTCGTATGTATTCGTGGACTTTTTATGGGCAAAAACAAAGTCCTATTGTACCTTCGATTAAGGTTGTGTTAAAAAATAAATGGAATGATGACAATATCAAGCTTGATGAAGATATCGCCAATATGATAGAAAAGTTTAAACAAGAAAAGAAATTATAAAGATTTTTAAGAAAGGTTAAAAATAATATGCCATTGAAGATAGAATTAAAACCAGGGGAAAGATTAATTATTGGTAATGCTTTGATTACCAACGATAATGACAGAGCAAGAATCTTTATCGAAGGTGATGTACCAATTTTAAGAGAAAAGTATGTTTTAACAAGAAATGAAGCAACAACTCCTTGTAAAAAGGTTTATTATGTTATCCAAGAAATGTATTTAAGCAAAGAACCAAAAATATTCCATGAAGAGTATTTTGCAAGAATAAAAGAAATTATTGCCGCAGCTCCAAGATTAACACCACATTTTGATGTGATTAATAAAAATATTTTGGAAAATGATTATTATTCAGCTTTGAAAAATGCTATGATTTTGATTGGCGAAGAAAAGTCTTTGTTGAAAATCGCAGAAGAAAATACTAAGAAAGGGTAATGCTTTGAATATAGAAAATATTGCGGATATTTTTGATGAAATATATGAAACTGGGGCTATTATTGTAAAACCTGCGGAGGCTATGGAAATCGCGAGATGTCAAAGAGATTTGCATGATATTGGCGCTCCATCTTTGCCTCTTGAATATATTGAATTTTTGAAAATTGCGAACGGATTTGCATGGAACGGTTTTGAATTTTATGGAACTTATCAAATAAGCGACAATAATTCTGATTTTGAAATGCAAGACATTGTAAGCGTCAATCATAAATTAAGACAAATGAAAGAGCTTGGAAACCGCATTGTTCTTGGAAAGTTTGATGAAGATATTTATGTTTACGATTTTGATGCAAAAGAATATATGTCATTGGACAAATTGACCTTAATTGATATATCTTCATTTTCTTCTTTTGAAGAATTGCTTTCAGAGGAAGTTTCAAGTATTGTGACTTATTTAGAAGAAGACGAAACAGAGCAAGAAAACGACGAATAAATGAAAGTAGATATATTTGACTTTGAGTTTCCAGATGATTTAATCGCATCTGAGCCAGTATTTCCAAAAGACAGTTCAAGATTATTAGATGTTCTTGATGATGGAACAATAAAAGACCGTCATTTTGCTGATATAAAAAATCTTTTGACCAAAG
>JAKJEU010000160.1 GCA_022705265.1 Pseudomonadota bacterium
TGCATTAATGTTGGCAATTTTAAATAATTATGACGAAGATGTTGTCGAAGCTTTGATTGATGCTGGTGCTAATGTTAATATTAAAAACGAATTTGGTGAAAGTCTTTTGCTTATGGTTACCCGTGCAAATACAAATATCGGAGTTTTAAAAGCAATATTAAAAGGTAAACCGGATATGGAAGTTAAGGATAATAAAGGTTATACTCCTTTATTAAAGGCGGTTTCTTTAAATTCTAATCCAGATATTGTCGAAGCTTTGATTAATGCTGGTTCTTATGTTAATGAAGTTTTGTCGACGGATGGTTCAACTCCTTTGATTATTGCAATAAAAAATAATCCAAATCCAAAAGTCGCCGAAGTTTTAATTAAAAATGGTGCAAATGTATCAATTTTGGATAAAGACAATAAGTCAGCACTTGATTATATGGGTGATGATGCAAAGTATAAAAGTTCCGAAGCTTTGAAAATGTTGGTGGCAAAGCTTGTTGAGATAAAAGAAAACACTTTGGATAAAACTTCATTAAATAAGGTTTTTATGTTGCTTGTAAGGGATAAAAATACTGACATTAATCAATTAAGGGTTATGATTGATAACGGTGCTTATGTTAATGCTACTACTTCTGATTCCATTGCTTCTATGAAACCTGAAATTTCTAAAATAGGATATCGTATTTTAAGACAGCTTTCGGGTCAAAAGAATGTTGACGATTATGATATAAATGCTCTTGATGACACTAAACTCCCTATGTATGATCGAATGTTAAGAGACCGATTTGAACCAAAAGTTGGTTTTTTAAGGGCAACTCCTTTGATGATTGTTTCAAGTTATAATGATAATTTAGCAATCATTGAATTTTTTGTTAAAATTGGTGCCGAAATTGACCAAAAAGATGGTTATCAAAATACTGCATTACATTATGCGGTTGTGGCTAAGCGGAAATTGTCTGTGATTAAAATGTTGGTTAATTTGGGTGCTGATATTAATTTAAAAAATTCTAATGGTTATACACCTTTAATGTATGCTTCGATCAATGGCGACGAGGAAGTGGTAAAGTTTTTGATTTCAAGTGGTGCTAATATATCTTTGAAAAATAAAGATAATAAAAATGCATATGATTATGCTATTTTGTATGAAAGGTTTAAAGACTCAGATGTATTATCTTGGTTAAAGCCTATTTCACAAAAAATTGATTTTTAAGGATGGTAGAATGATTTTTAAATTGTTTTTTAAAACTTTGTTAAGTTTGGCGATTGTTTTTGTTGTTTGGGCTGTATTGATTACTTATCAACCACAATATGAACTTTATTTCCATATTGGTGCTGGTTTAATGGGATTAAAATTCATTTTTGGATTTTTAATGTCTGCCTTTGCTTCAAAAGATGCAAAAGAAATGGAAAAAAACAGGGCTTTAAGAGAAAAGGGCATGGATAAGGTGAAAATCGGTGCTAAAAAACGCTTTGTTGAAAATGAAAAACAAGTTGTAAGTGAAAATTACTTTGCAAGTGAACAAGAAGATGAATTTGCAAATGAAGAAGAGCTCCCAATCGATGGCGAAGATGGCAAAAAAGAAGGAAGATTTCTTTCTTATCCAGATGGAAGGCGAATTTATGAATGGGACGGAAAAAGCGTCAAAGATTCAAAAGGAATGGTTTTATATGAATGGGACGGCAAATATTTCACAACGGGCTTAGGGGTGAAATTATACGAGCTTGAAGGAAATTATATAAAACAAGTTTATGGTCCTGTACTTTATGAATGGACGGGTAATTTCATTATAAAAAATAATGGTTACAAAGAATATGAATGGGATGGAAGATTAATAAAACAATGCAAAGGTCGTTTAAGTTATATTTGGGATGGCGATGATTTTCCAATAATAATGGCGATTGTTGTTTTGATTAACGATTTGCATTTAAAAGGATAAAATAAAATGTTGGCAAGTTTGGGGATAGTTTTACTTACAGGAATGTTTTTAGGTGCTTTTTTCAAAAAATTAAAACTCCCAAGCCTTATTGGAATGTTGCTTACAGGTATTATTTTAGGTCCTTATTTTCTTAACTTAATCGATAAATCGATATTAAATATTTCGTCGGAATTAAGACAAGTTGCCTTGATTATAATTCTTACAAGGGCTGGACTTGCTTTGGATGTTGATGTTTTAAAAAAAGTTGGTCGTTCGGCTCTTTTGATGTGTTTTGTTCCTGCTTGCTTTGAAATTTTGGCTTTTGCATATTTTGCGCCTAAATTTTTGGGAGTATCTTTGATAGAAGCGGTTTTAATGGGTTCTGTGGTGGCGGCTGTTTCTCCTGCGGTTATTGTTCCTAAAATGTTGCAATTAATTGATGAAAAATATGGCAAGAATAAGGGCATTCCTCAAATGATTATGGCGGGTGCTTCGGTTGATGATGTTTTTGTCATCGTTATATTTTCGTCATTTTTATCGCTTGCAAGTGGTGGAAATGTTTCGGTTTCAAGTTTTGCTCAAATTCCCTCTTCGATTATTTTAGGAGTTTTACTTGGTGTAATTTCGGGCTTTATTTTAAATAAATTTTTCAAAAAATTTCATTTAAGAGATACTGCAAAAGTTATAATGATATTAAGTATATCCTTTTTATTGGTGGCTTTTGAACATTTGATAAAAGATTATATTATGATATCGTCTTTGTTATCAATTATGGCAATTGGTGCAACAATCCAAAGATTAAGAGGAGAGCTTGCGATAAGATTGCAAGCAAAATACAATAAATTATGGGTTTTTGCAGAAATTTTATTGTTTGTTTTGGTGGGTGCTACGGTTGATTTGAATTATGCAAAATCAGCAGGCATTATAGCAATAATATTAATATTTACCGCATTAATTTTCAGAATGATGGGAGTTATTGCTTGTATGCTTAACTCAGAACTCAATTTAAAAGAGCGATCCTTTTGTATGATTGCATATATGCCAAAAGCAACGGTTCAAGCAGCGATAGGAGGACTTCCTTTGTCCATGGGGCTTGCTTGCGGTAATGTGGTTTTAACGGTTGCGGTATTATCAGTTATTATTACCGCACCTTTGGGGTCTTTTTTAATTGACTTGACATATAAACGATACCTTTCAAAAGATGTGTAACATATTGATTTTACCTCGATAAATTTTTATTAAATAAAAATTCTTGTATTTTTTTATAAATAAAGTATAAATATACATGGTGTTGCTTTTTTTATAATAAAAAGTATATGGTTAATTTTTTTATAGGGGTAAAAATAAATTGTCTGATAATATTGTTTTTGTCGATGAAGACAAATGTGTAGGATGTAATAAATGTATTACCGTATGTCCAGTTCAAGAGGCAAATATTGCTGTTGATTTGAATGGAAAAAATATCGTAAGAATTGATAACGAAAAATGCATAAGATGTGGAAGTTGCATTAAAATTTGTGATCATGAAGCACGAGATTATAATGATGACACGGAAAGATTTTTTAATGATTTAAGAAATGGTGTCAAAATTTCTGTTATTGCGGCTCCTGCGGTTCGATTTAATTTTGAAAATTGGAAAAAGCTTTTCGG
>JAKJEU010000161.1 GCA_022705265.1 Pseudomonadota bacterium
TTTCTTTTAATTTTTCTTCTAATTCTCTACCTCTTTGTGAAAGGAATTCTGATTGAGAAGACGAAATAAATTCACCATTTTTTTTAAGCACCATAATAATTCCATCAGCAATATTAGTAATATCAAAAACATTATTTTCGCGTCTTGACACCATTAAAAATGTGGAACTTGGAAGTTCATATTCTTTTACATCTTCAATTTCAAGTTTATCTTTGTTAAAAGCTTCAATTTCTTTTGTAATTACATATTTTAAAATATCGTCTGGATTTTTGCTTTGTTTATAAGCTTCTCCAATGTAAAAAGAAGCATTTTTAACAAACCAATGAGCATCAGAGTAATTGCAATTTGTAAGCCTTCTTTTCGAAAGCCCCGTAGCACCATCAAAAACCGCAACCATATCATCAGACATATAGTAAGCATCTTCACTGTATGTTTTTTCATTACCATCATTATCAAAAGATGGGGAAAAAACCATTTCTTTTAATTTAAGTTTTAACATATTAATTATCCTTAACTTCTATGGTTACGGCACAAATATCATCACTTTTTCTTGTTCTTTGGTACATTTGACAAGACATATCCCACTTTTCTTGCTCTCTTATTGCTTCAACAATTCCACGCAAGGAACCCGTAAAAGATTTATAAAACATATCTTCATAAGTCGTTTTTTTAAAAATATTTACATATCTTAAAAAGCCACTGGAAGCAAGGAGAACTTTATCACCAGGATTTAATAATTTTTCATAAGTTCTAAAACCTTTATGTTTAAATGAAGAATATGACATATCAAGCATACAATATGTATCATCTTGGTTTCTTATATGTCTTGATGCCTTTGCCATATTTATTACAGCCTCTTTTATCTCATCGCCAGACTTACCTTGCATCAACAAAGTTCTTATTAACATTTCGACTTCGACATCAAAATTTGATAAATCTTCACCACTTAAAGACATTGAAAAACCATCCTCTTTTGTATGCCACATAACAGCACCACCAGCCATATGTGAAAATAAAAACCGATTTGTTTCCTTAACCCTTAAAAGCTTCATAACCATCATAAGGCTTGCGGTTGGAAGTTCATGTTTTTTTATATCAGAATATAATATTCCCTCTTCTTTAAATCTTGCGATTACATAATCAATCGCTGTTTTTAAAATCTTTTTTGGATCATCATAATCTCTTGATTTATCAACATCTCGCTTATTTGTAACTTGCCTTAAACCTTTAATTACAGTATCCACAAACCATTCTGTATCGGTCGTTTTTGTTTTAAGAATACGCCTTTGGGTAAGGCCTCTTATACCATCTACTACCGCTATTAAATTATCAGAAATTAAAAAAGAATCCTCAGAATAAGGGTTTGGCAAATCACCATGAGACAAAGCAGGTGCAAAAACATATTCCTTAACCTTAAGATACATAAGACTTAATTATCTCCTATCCTTAGAGCTTCGATAAAGGCTGATTGAGGAATTTCAACATTTCCAAATTGCCTCATTCTCTTTTTACCTTCTTTTTGTTTTTCAAGCAACTTTTTCTTTCTTGTGATATCGCCACCATAACATTTTGCGGTAACATCTTTTCTGAAAGCTGATATAGTTTCTCTGGCAATGATATTACCACCAATAGCCGCTTGAATAGGAATTTTAAACATATGCCTTGGGATTAATTCTTTTAATCTTTCACAAATTACACGACCTCTTCTTTCTGCTTGTGAACGGTGACAAAGGAAAGACAAAGCATCAACAGTTTCAGCATTAACTAAAATCGAAACTTTTACCAAGTCGCTTTCGACATATTCGATAATTTCATAATCAAAGCTTGCGTAACCTCTTGATATCGATTTAAGCCTATCATAAAAATCAAAAACGATTTCGTTAAGCGGCAAATGATAAACCACCATCGCACGATTACCAACATAAGTTAAATCTTTTTGAACCCCTCTTCTTTCGGTGCAAAGTTGTAAAATTGAACCCAAATATTCATCAGGAACAAGAATTGTCGCCTTTACCCATGGTTCTTCAATGCTTTCGACCTTAAACAAATCAGGCATATCAGCAGGGTTATACATTTCAAACATAGTGCCATTTGTTAAATGAATTTTATAAACAACGCTTGGAGCAGTTGTAATCAAATCAAGGTTGAATTCACGGTAAAGCCTTTCTTCAATAATTTCCATATGAAGAAGTCCCAAAAAACCACATCTAAAACCTTGACCTAAGGCTGCTGATTTTTCTTGGGCATAAGAGAAACTTGCATCATTAAGTTGTAATTTTGCGAGCGAATCCTTTAAATTTTCATATTCCGAAGAATCAACTGGAAATAATGAACAAAAAACCACAGGAATACTTGGTTGGAACCCTGGTAATGGCTCTTTTGCTGGCTTTTTATCATCGGTAATTGTATCACCAACTTTGGTATCACTAACACTTTTAATACCACAATTAACAAACCCAATTTCACCAGGCATAAGTTCGTCTGTTTCCGTCATTTTCGGAGCAAAGACACCCACTCTCTCAACTTCGTAAACAGCATCTGTTGCCATCATTTTTATTTTCATACCTTTTTTCAAAGAACCATTCATGATTCTTATCAAAGTAATAACGCCAAGATATGAATCGTACCAGCTGTCAACCAACAAAGCTTGCAAAGGTGCATTAATTTTGCCCTTTGGTGGAGGAAGATATTTTACCATTGCTTCTAATACATCTTTAATCCCAATCCCAGTTTTTGCAGAAACATTAACAGAATTAGAAGTATCAATTCCAATAACATCTTCGATTTGGTCTTTTACTCTTTGAGGATCAGCAGCAGGCAAATCAATCTTATTAATCACAGGGATAATTTCGTGATTTGCTTCAATTGCCTTATAAACATTAGCCATAGTTTGAGCTTCAACCCCCTGGCTTGCATCCACAACCAATAAAGACCCCTCGCAAGCGGCCAAGGAACGACTTACTTCATAAGCAAAGTCCACATGCCCAGGAGTATCAATCAAGTTCAACACATAAGTATTACCATCATCAGCCTTATAATTAAGCCTTACGGTTTGAGATTTAATTGTAATGCCTCGTTCTCTTTCAATATCCATGTTATCAAGGATTTGCTCTTTCATTTCGCGTTTTGTTAATGCACCGCAATGTTCAATTATTCTGTCTGCCAAGGTGGACTTACCATGGTCAATGTGAGCTACAATTGAAAAATTTCTTATTAAATTTAATTCTGTCATCTTTTTTTATTTTCTATTCAAATTTGTTGTTTCTTTTAAAAGTTGGCATTAAAATTGAACCCTTCGTTGCTCTTTTCGAAAGCCATGGACTTATATCTTTTATAATCTTTTCGTCACCGTTAATATTTATATATGAAAGTCCGTCGCTCATATTAAACATTTTCATATCTGACATTCCGCCAATATCGTATTTTTGCAAAATAACACCCTGACCTTTTGCGATTATTGGGATATTTTTTGTTTCGAAAACAAGCATTTTACGATTTT
>JAKJEU010000162.1 GCA_022705265.1 Pseudomonadota bacterium
CAGAGGTATGACAGCAAAAAATGTAATTAATTATTTAAAATCTTTGGGGATAACGGCGATTGAATTTTTGCCTATTCAAGCGTTTTTTATCGGTTCTCATTTAACGACTAAGGGGCTTAATAATTATTGGGGGTATGATCCAGTTACTTATTTTGCAATGCACCCAAGTTATACTTCGTTTAATCATCCTGGTGAATTTAAAACTATGGTAAGTGTTTTTCATGAAGCAGGAATTGAGGTAATAATGGATGTGGTTTATAACCATACTGGTGAAGGAAATCATATGGGGCCAACTCTTTGTTACCGTGGGATTGATAATGCAACTTATTACCGTAAATATCCACTTGATGCAAGATATTATGATGATACCACTGGTTGTGGTGCTTCCTTTAATGTCGAACATCCAAGAGTAATGCAATTAGTCATGGATTCGTTGCGTTATTGGGCAAAAGATATGCATGTTGATGGGTTTAGGTTTGATTTGGCAACTACTTTATGCCGTAAACATAACGGTTTCAATCAATGGTGTGGATTCTTGGACGCAGTTGGTCAAGACCCAGTGTTACAAAATGTGAAATTGATTGCCGAACCTTGGGATGTTGGAATTGGTGGCTATCAGCTTGGTTCTTTTCCTTCTGGTTGGGGCGAATGGAACGATAAGTACAGAGATGGTATAAGAAAGTTTTTCAAAGGCGACCAAAGACAAATTGGTAATTTAGCTGATAAGTTAACTGGTTCTGCAAGTATTTTTAACAAAGACAAAAGAAAACCTTCGGCATCGATTAATTTTGTTACGGCTCATGATGGTTTTACTTTATATGATTTAGTAAGTTACAATTTTAAACATAATTATCGAAATGGTGAAGATAACCGAGACGGAGCAAATGATAATAACAGCTGGAATTCAGGTGTTGAAGGTGTTACCGACAATCCAGAGGTTCTTGATTTAAGGTTAAGACGGGCAAAATCAATCATGGCAACTCTTTTGTTATCGCAAGGGACTCCGATGATTAATGGAGGCGACGAGTTTTTGCGTTCGCAAGACGGCAATAATAACACTTATTGTCAAGATAGCCCTATATCTTGGTTTGATTGGCAAAATATATCAAAAGAAGGCAAGGATTTCGGAGAATTTGTTTCAAAATTAATTGATTTAAGAAAGTCCACCTATGCCTTCCGTCATAAAGATTTTTTAATGGGAATTAAAAACAAAACAACACCATTTAGAGATATTACATGGCTTTCACCAGAAGGTCTTGAAATGAGTAGGGCGGATTGGGATAAACCTTATGCAAGGAGTTTGTCTTGTCTTCTTAATGGTTGTTTTGATGAAGAATTGCAAGAAGATGACATATTTGGAACATCGTTTTTTAATGAGCCTGAATATAATTATTTCCTTATATTAAATGCATATGATGATGAAATAAGATGGGTTTTGCCTGATTGCGATAATGAATTTTGGGAGCTTGTTTTTGACACTTCTTTGCAAAAACCATTTAAAACTGACCGTATGGTAAAGCCAAAAACAAAAATGAGAATAAAGGGTTGGTCTGTGGTTTTGTTTAAATGTTTGGTGGATAAGACTAAATACATTAAGAAGGTTAATGAGATGGATTTAAGGCTTATGGCTGATGTTGAATATCTTGATAGAGTTGACTTTATAAGGTATGGAAGTTCTGGTCCTGTGGCTTCGGTTGCGGATTTAGATGTTTTAAAATTGTTTTTTAAATAGAGTTAATTTAAAGAGGTTGACATGATATATGAATTGGCTGAAAAAGTCGGAATTTTAAAGCAATATAAGTGCTTTTTAACCAATAGTGATCATGTTGGATCAAAAGACGCGTTGAAAGCTATACTTAAATCTTTTGGATTTAATGTCGAAAGTGATGATGAAATTTCAAAGGAAATTGAAAATCTTGAATATAAAGATTTGAATGTGCTTGTTCCTTCTGTGATTGCTTTAAGGACTTTGCATCTTCCATTAAGGCTTCGTTTATCGATTAAAGAAGCTGATTTATGTGAAAAAGGTGAGTTTAGGGTTGATTTTGAAAGTGGTAATGTTTTTAAAGGCGAATTTAATCCATTTAATTTAAAAACAGTTGAAGAAAAAATTTGCAAAAATCAAAAATTCATAATCAAAGAAATAATTTTAAATATCGATGCCGAATGGGGTT
Source organism: Pseudomonadota bacterium (assembly GCA_022705265.1). Lineage (GTDB taxonomy): Bacteria > Pseudomonadota > Alphaproteobacteria > JAKJEU01 > JAKJEU01 > JAKJEU01. The sequence goes on from JAKJEU010000162.1 coordinate 2,175, forward strand.
ATCATGATTTAAGTGTCAATGTAGGTAAAATTAACGGAAATTCAAGGCTTATAATCGCACCAGAACAAGGATATAAGCCAGATAATCTTAAACATTGGGGTCTTCCTATTCAACTTTATTCAATTAAATCGAAAAAAAATTGGGGTATTGGTGATTTTAGCGATTTAAAAGAGGTTATTAAAAATTCAGCTTTACTTGGTGCGTCGTTAGTTGGTCTTAATCCGATGACTGCATTAAAACCTCATGAACCTGAAAATGCCAGTCCTTATTCGGTAAGTTCAAGGCTTTACCTTAATACTATATATATCGACCCTGATAATATTAAGGAAAGTCAAAAATGCAAGGAATATCAAGAATATGTTTCAAACAAAGAATTTAAGGCAAAGTTAAAGCAAGCAAGACAAAGTGAAAATGTTGATTATACTTTGGTAAGTGACCTTAAAATGGGGGCTTTGAAAATAATTTATAAATTCATGATGAATGAAAAAGGTGAAAGTTATGATGCCTTTTATAAATTTTATGAGCAAGAAGGTGAGACTTTAAAAAAACTTGCTCTTTACCAAGCAATTTGTGCTGAATTTGGTTTTATCAAAGAAGAATATAAAGATTCAAACTCTTTGAAAGTTAAGCAATATTTTGAAACCAATAAGTTTGAAGTCGATTTTTATGCTTGGCTTCAATGGATTGCGGTATTCCAATTTAAAGAGGCTGGATTGCAATGTTTTGAAAACCATATGAGAATTGGGCTTTATCAAGACTTGGCCGTGGGTGTTTCTCATGACAGCGCCGAAGCATGGGCTAATCCTGAAATGTTTTTAAAGGGTGTTTCGATTGGTTCTCCTCCTGATGATTTTTGTGATGATGGTCAAAATTGGGGGCTTGCTCCTATGAACCCTCTTTATATGAAAGAGGATAAATATCAATATTTTATAAAGATTATAAGGCAATCTATGTCTGAATCTGGTGCTTTGCGGATTGATCATGCGATGGGGTTAAATCGACTTTTTTATATCCCTGATGGTTTAGATGGTACTTATGTAAATTATCCTTTTGATGATTTGCTTACAATTGTCGTACTTGAAAGTCACAGGAATCAATGCGTCGTAATTGGCGAAGATTTGGGAAATATGCCAGAAGGTTTTTCCGAGGCAATGAACCGTTCGGGAATACTTTCCATGGTGGTTGGAAGATGGATTATGGGGTATAGCGAGCTTCCAAAGGTTGCGTTTATGGACCGATATATGTCTTTACTTGCTTTTTCAAATCACGATATGCCTACTTTGCCTGCATATT
>JAKJEU010000163.1 GCA_022705265.1 Pseudomonadota bacterium
CATCAAAGGAGATAAGTCAATTCGTGGCAAGGATATTGGAATGATTTTCCAAGAGCCCATGACTTCTTTGAACCCTTTGCACAAAATTGGAAAACAAATCGAAGAAGTATTTTTAATCCATAAAATACCTTATGATTTAAACAAAATCATCGAACTTTTGCAAATGGTTGGCTTTAATGACGCCGAAAGTAAAATTCACTCTTATCCTTTTGAACTTTCAGGTGGGCAAAGACAAAGAGTAATGATTGCGATGGCTCTTGCTTCTCGCCCAAAAATATTGATTGCCGATGAACCAACGACCGCTCTTGATGTCGTTATCCAAGACCAAATAATCAAGCTTTTAAAAGAATTGCAACAAAAAATGGAACTTGCGATTTTGTTTATTACTCATGATTTGTCTTTGGTAGAAAAATTCGCTGATAAAATTGCCGTAATGAAAGATGGTAATATTGTTGAATTTGGTAAAAAACAAGAATTGCTTAAAAATCCAACCCACGAATATACAAAAGAGCTTTTATCCTCGATTCCAAAGGGTATCAATGAAAATGAAATTAAGTGCAAAGAAGTTCTTAAATGCGAAAATATTGTGGTTAAATATGATGATTTCACAGCGGTAAATTCGATAAGTTTCGATTTAAAAGAAAAAGAAACCTTAGGCATTTTAGGAGAAAGTGGAAGTGGTAAAACTTCACTTGGCATGGGTATTTTAAAACTTACCGAGGTAAGTGGTAAAATAATGCTTAACGATATTGACATAAGCCACCTTAAAATCAACGAATTACGCCCTTATCGCAAAGACATTGGCGTCGTTTTCCAAGACCCTTTTGCCTCTCTTAACCCTCGTATGAGCATTTTTGAAATCGTAAAAGAAGGGCTTGATGTCCATTTCAAAAAGCTTACAAAACTTGAAAAAGAAAACATGGTGGTCGAGGCTTTGAACGAAGTTGGGCTTAATAAAAACATTATTAATCGTTATCCTCACGAGCTTTCTGGTGGACAAAGGCAAAGAATTGCAATCGCAAGAGCAATTATAACAAAACCAAAAATTATAATACTTGATGAGCCAACTTCCGCCTTAGATGTAAGAATTCAATCCCAAATAATCAAGCTTTTGCAAGATCTTCAAGCAAAGCACAACATTTCATACATATTCATAAGCCACGATATAAAAGTCGTAAGAATGATTTCAAATAAAATCTTTGTCATGAAAAATGGTAATGTGGTGGAATTTGGAAAAACCAAAGAAATATTCAAAAATCCGCAACATGAATACACAAAATTGTTATTTTCTTCTGCTTTATAATTGCTTATTTAAAAAATATTATATATATTAAAAGCTATGGTAAATGAACAAACTGAAATTGATAAAATGTTTAATGACGATGCCGTTTTTGGCGTCGATGTTGATGTATCTGTTGTGCTTGGAACTTCGATGTTACGGGTGCATCAATTACTTAAACTTGGCCGTGGTGCGGTGGTTGAACTTAATCAAAAAATTTCTGATCCCGTTGAAATTTATGCCAACGACATTTTGGTTGCCAGAGGCGAGGTCATCGTTATCGGCGATGACAAGATTGGCGTTACCTTAACCGAAATGATTATGCACCAAAATTCAAGAAAAGTTTTCAATAAATCTTATTAAGATTTAGACTTAGGAATTTATAAAAAAATGAACAAAAAAATTGCAATTATTTTAACCATGTTAATGTTTTCATCATGCGTGCCTGTAATCGTTGGTACAGTCGGAAGTGGCGTTTACAATGTTACTACTGATGAAAGAGATGTTGGAACTCAAAGTAATGATTTGACTACTATTGCTGCGGTTAAATCTGAACTTGTGAAAAAAAGAATATCAAACTTAACCAAGGTTAAAGTTTATTGTTATGATGGCGTTGTTTATTTGATTGGCGAGGCATCTTCTGAGGCTGTTATCGAAGCGGAAACCACCGCTAGCATGGTCGAAGGGGTTAAGGAAATTAAAACTCAATGGTTTCCAATTGGCACGACCACCAATTCTATCGAAGACTTTGCAATCGGTGCAAATGTAAGAGGAAGACTTTTGTTTGCTCAAAAAGTTGCCTCAAATAAATTAAGTTATGAGGTTTATGGCGGAAATGTTGTATTGCTTGGTGTTTTATCAAAACAAGAAGAAATTGACAGAGCCATTGATGCCGTAAAGGAAATTGTGAATGTAAAAGATGTTATAAGCTTCCTTGTCGTTGGTAATTAAGAAAATAAAAAAAGCTTTAAGGATTAAATCTTAAAGCTTTTTTTTATTATGAAATCATTTAAACGGTTATTTTAAATCTTCTCTTTTTACCACATATTCTTGGCCACAAAATTCACATAAAACCTTAAATTCTTGTAAATCGCCTCTATCTTCTTCTTTTAACGAAGAAACAGCACTAAATGCCTTTTCATAAGAACAACGACAGCCGAATTTAATTCCCTTTTTACCCAAAAGCACAGGAGAAGACTCGTGATAAAGACGATAAACTAAATCTTGTTTTGCAACTTCTTTGCTTAATAATTCTTCATCTTTTAATGTACCAAGCATAATAATTGCATTTCTCCATGCATCATCCGCATCATCAGCCTCAACCATTGATATATTTCCACCAGAAGAAGGCATTTTTTGAATAAAAAAAGCACCTGCACGACATTCATCATCGGTTGCGATTTTAATTACTGTATCAATTTGTTCTGAAACTTTAAAATATTCTTCGGCACATTCTGATAAAGTTTTTTTATTAAGTTCCACAACCCCCTGATATCTTTCACTTTTCGTTGGCATTTCAAAAGTAAAACTTATCGTCCCAGCTTTAAATAAAGATAACAAAGAACCATCCCCTAAATCAGCATCTTTGTCATAATTAGCATATGCTCTGATATCTCCCTTTTCATTGACTTCGGCAACCAAAAGCTTAACCGCCCCCTCTCCGTCAATTCGCAAAGAAAACATACCCTTAGTTTTAAGAGAATATGTAAAACAAACCGCCAAAGATATTGCTTCGCTCATAATTTTTGCAACTTCTTTTTTATAAGACCTTTTACTTAAAATGTCTTTTATTGTATCATCAATTCTGACAACACAACCACGGGTAAGTCCGTTATTAATCATAAATTGTAAGGCACTGTCTTTCATGTTAAATCCTAAACGACTATATAATATTGCTTTGTTTTATCTTAAAAGATATGATAGTTCATCTTTTAATTTAAGAAAAGTCTTAAAACGACGAGTCTTAAAAGAACAAATTAAAAATAACGAAATCCCTGAAAATATCAACGAAATAATTGAAGATATCATTAAAAAAGTCATATCATTAGGATATGTAAACGATAAACGATTCCTTGAAAACGAAGTAAGAAGACTTATGTCAAAGGGAAAATCAAGATCTTATATCGAACAAAAACTTATGCTTAACGGTTATAAATCAGACGATTTTAAAGAGTTTTTAAACGAA